>JBBSNU010000126.1:0-10018 GCA_038260455.1 Chroococcales cyanobacterium
CTCCTATCTGCTTGTAATCTTCTACTATGACACCGGGTAAATCTAGAATATTTGTCATTAACTTATTCATAATTTATTCTGCTGGCACAATTTTCATCAACACTTAACTAACATTTTAGCACAACAAGTACAGAAGAGCCAGATTAATTTAATATCGTGGTGCTGCATCAAAGCTTGGGAAAGGGGCACCGTTGGCTCGTCAATCCAGCCAATGATATCGGGTGGTGCTCCGGCTGCTACAGCGGCATCCAGCATGATTTTTGCCGCCGCAGCGGAGCAGGATTTGGCGCGGGGATGAGGTGAAAATATGATGCCGTTTCGAGTTTTTAGGGAGATTAAAGATTTAAAAATGGTGGTGGAAGTTGGGTTAGTTACAGGGACGATTCCCGCTAGCAGTCCCACGGGTTCGGCAATGCGTTCGTAGCCAAAATGCCGATCGGACTCGATGATACCGCAAGTCTTGTCGTTTTTGTATTTGTTGTAAATCATTTCTGAGGCAAAATGATTTTTGATTGCTTTATCTTCGATGACTCCCATTCCCGATTCTTTGACTGCTGCTTTGGCTAGGGGAATGCGGGCGGCGTTGGCGGCTAATGCTGCTTGTTTGAAAATGCGATCGACCTGTTCTTGGGTGTAGGTGGCAAATTCGGCTTGGGCTGCTTTGACTTTTTGAATTAGCACTTCTAATTCATCTAAATTGGTAACTTTCATAATTTTTTTGAGGTTTTTTGTGGGAAGTACAGCCAAAAAATTTGATTAATAGAGAACCGCCGATTGAGGCGGATTAACGCAGATTAACGCAGATAACTTGAAGATTGTTCGTGACTTTGGCAATGTTGTGTTTTAATTATTTAGAGACCGCTAGCTCCGATCGCATTTACCCCGCGACTGCGAAAAATATCCACAATTTGCTGCACGAGTTCCGGTGAAGCCGCGGGTGTATCCTTGAGTTGGTAATCCAGTTTTAACTGTTCCCATTTGTATTCTCCCATTTTATGAAATGGTAATACTTCGACTTTTTCCACATTGGTCAAATTGGCAATAAAATCCGCTAGCTTTTCGATGTTTTCGATGGCATCTGTGAGATCGGGAACTAGAACGAATCGAATCCATGTCGGCTTACCAATTTCGCTGAGATATTTTGCCATTGCTAAAGTGGGTTCGATCGAAACATTGGTTACTTTATAATACATTTCTGCAATGTAAGATTTGATGTCTAGCAAAACCAAATCTGTCATTTCCAGCACGGGTTTAGCAAGTTCTAGCAGACAGAATCCTGATGTATCTAGGGCTGTATGCAAGCCTATTTCATGACAGCGAGTAAAAATTTCTCTGACAAAATCCGGCTGCATCAGCGGTTCGCCGCCGCTGACAGTAACGCATCCTTTCCGCAGGTAGGATTTACATTTTGTAATTTGATCGATTAAATAATCGACGGTTACTTCTTTACCATCGTGGGAATTGCGGCAGTCTGGATTGTGACAGTACAGACAGCGCAAGGGACAGCCTTGGGTGAAGACGATAAACCGGATTCCGGGGCCGTCTACGGTGCCGAAGGTTTCGATTGAATGAATGCGACCAATTCCCGACATTTAATTTGCTGTTTGTTGGTTGATATTTTGAGAGGTGGGACGAGGAAATCTCGGTGTTAACTTCAGGCTGAAAACTTTCGGATTTTTCGTTTTCTTGCTGGGGAGGATCTCAGTTTTGCATTTGTAGTGCTGTCCCCGCTCGCGTATTGTAATCGCGAGCGGGGACGCTCGCACTATAAGAAAAAAATGCTTTTTGCAAAACTGAAATTATCCCAGGCTCGATCCCCCTCGCATCCCCCTTAATAAGGGGAATTTTTAGCATCTTTTCTAGTTGTGTTGCTGAGGATAGATTCCCCTCGCATCGCCCTTAATAAGGGGAGTATGGGTTGACTTTGAGAAGTGGACTGTCCCCCTTGAATCCCCGGATAGTCGGAGGGATTTAAGAATGCTCTTTTCCCTTCGATATCATGTCCAGTCTATTACAAAAACAGTTCGTAGTGCGGACTTTAGTCCGCAAGATTGAGCGGACTAAAGTCCGCACTACGAACCAATCTTAGATATGTCAATCGACGGGATGCGATGTGAGAAGGAGCGGTTTCAACGGCCGACTCTAATGGGATTTAAACGTGTTGGTGGAAAGTCCGTTTAATCACATCTAATTGTTGTTCGCGGGTAAGCTTGATGAAGTTTACCGCATAACCGGAGACGCGAATTGTTAGCTGCGGATAGTTTTCGGGATGTTCCATCGCATCTAGTAATGTTTGCCGATCGAGCGCGTTAACATTAATGTGATGGCCGCCATCGTGGAAATAGCCGTCTAGCAGCCCTACTAGGTTTTTTGTCCGATCGCCTTCCATTC
Organism: Chroococcales cyanobacterium; assembly: GCA_038260455.1. Lineage (GTDB taxonomy): Bacteria > Cyanobacteriota > Cyanobacteriia > Cyanobacteriales > Microcoleaceae > Microcoleus. The sequence continues at coordinate 2,392 of JBBSNU010000126.1, forward strand.
TGCCCAAGGCTGCTGGTAGAATCGAAAAAGTATTCGATATGCCATCTTGACAATCGCTGTAAGGCAGTTTGGCGACAGAAGATAAGGATGCGATCGCCCCGCAGGAATCTCGCCCGTGCATCGGGTTAGCACCGGGAGCAAAGGGTTCCCCTGCTTTACGTCCGTCGGGTGTACTGCCAGTTTTTTTGCCGTACACTACATTAGAGGTAATCGTGAGTACCGATTGAGTCGCTACGGCGTCACGGTAGGTTTTGTGCTGGCGAATTTCGTTCATGAAACTTTGCACGAGTTCGATCGCCAAATTGTCTACGAGATCGTCATTATTGCCATACTTAGGATATTCGCCTTCCGTCGAGTAATCCACTGCTAAACCTTGCTCGTTGCGAATCACCTTAACTTTAGCGTATTTAATCGCCGAAAGCGAATCCGCAACCACGGACAGTCCGGCAATTCCACAGGCCGTTGTCCGATAAACATCGCGATCGTGCAATGCCATTTCTAGCCGCTCGTAGCAGTATTTATCGTGCATATAGTGAATGACATTCAGCGTATTGATATAGGTTTTTGCCAACCACGCCATCATGTCCTGGAACCGCGCTTTTACTTCGTCATAATCGAGATATTCGGAAGTAATTGCTGGGAATTGCGGCGCGATTTGGTCGCCGGATTTCTCATCTATACCGCCGTTAATCGCATAGAGCAAAGTCTTAGCTAGGTTAACTCGCGCTCCGAAAAACTGCATTTGCTTACCAATTCGCATCGCCGAGACGCAACAGGCGATCGCGTAATCGTCGCCGTAGTCAGGACGCATTAGATCGTCGTTTTCGTACTGAATCGAACTCGTATCGCTGGATATTTTCGCACAGAATTCCTTGAAGCTTTCCGGCAAGTTTTCCGACCACAAAACGGTAAGGTTAGGTTCTGGTGCAGTACCGAGGTTTGAGAGAGTGTGGAGGAATCGGAAACTGTTGCGAGTTACCAATGTTCTACCGTCATTGCTCATACCGCCGATCGCCTCTGTTACCCAAGTTGGATCGCCAGAGAACAGTTGGTTATAGTCGGGAGTTCGCAAAAACCGCACCATGCGGAGTTTCATGACAAAATGGTCGATTAGTTCTTGTAATTCCAGTTCGGAACTCGCGCCACTTTGCAAATCGCGCTCGAAATAAATGTCTAGAAACGTCGATACACGACCGAGAGACATCGCCGCCTCGTTTTGTTCTTTCACTGCTCCCAAGTAGCCAAAATACAGCCACTGGACAGCTTCTCGTGCATTTGCCGCCGGCTTACCAATATCAAATCCGTAGTTAGCAGCCATTTCTTTCAACTCAAACAATGCGCGAATTTGCTCGGATAACTCTTCGCGCAAACGAATTGTTCCCTCTTCCATCGCTTCTACTTCGAGCGATTCTTGCTGTTGTTTCTTATCGTCAATTAGGCGATCGACACCGTACAGAGCAACCCGCCGGTAGTCACCGATGATGCGCCCTCGTCCGTAGGCATCTGGTAAACCTGTGATGATACCAGAACGTCTCGCCAAACGCATAGAGCGGGTGTAAACATCGAAGACACCATCGTTGTGTGTTTTGCGATATTTCGTAAATATTTCTTCTGTTTGTGTATCGAGTTGATAACCGTAAGCTTCTAAACCTGCCTTGACCACGCGAATTCCGCCGAAGGGCATAATCGCGCGTTTCAAAGGTCGATCGGTTTGCAAACCTACTATTTGTTCTAAATCGCGATCGATGTATCCCGCAGCATGAGCGACGATCGATGTGGGTACTTTTGTATCAATATCCAACACACCTTTTTCGCGCTCTTGTTTCATTAGTTCCAGAACTGCGCGCCAAAGTTGCTGGGTTTTTTCGGTTGGTGCTGCGATAAATTCTGCATTCCCTTCGTAGGGGGTGTAATTCTTTTGAATGAAGTCTCTAACGTTGACTTCCTTTGTCGAGTTGCCTTCAGTAAAGCCGTGCCATTCTACTAATATAGCTTGCTTTCACCTTATTTTTTGTTAGCGATCGATCTTTTCTCCTCCAACCGCTATATCTACTATATATTTAATCTCAATATTTTAAATAGCCTGTTCGCTCTTTGTTACAAAACTTGACTTGCTAATTCGGTGGGAAGAATTAAGATAGATAGTATGCAGAACATCCTCTGGGATTTTTGAGGAAGCTCTGACAAAATCGGATTCCGAACTAACACTTTGACAACGGAAATGTTGTTTAAGGGCGGGTCGGTCGGAAACCCGGAATGAGATTTTTGGTCGCGAACTGCGAAGACCAGAAGAAGAGGAAGAAAAAGCAGAAAAATAGCAGAAGAATAGCAGAAAAATAGTTCGGATTTGATTCGATAATTGTTATCGAAAGCAGAGCAATATTAATTGCTGATTAATTGAAGTAGGGTATTATGCAGATAAATTCAAGAAATCAAAGCACTGCGAGCGATCCGGCTCACGATATTTGGAAAGAACAGCTTGACACTCCCCAGTCTAAAGGCGTGGGGATTCTTCATTCATAGACCCAACTTGCTCATACAAGATCTCTCCAGCATGAGTAGAGGTCGAATCTCCTGAAGCGTTCGGATTTAAAATCCAGGTTCCTACGTGACCCGTAGTACCCAAGGCTAAATTCAGAATGTTGATAGCTGCGTTCCAATCTCTATCTAAAACGAATCCACATTGACAAATATGGGTTCTTATGGATAGAGATTTCTTGACTACTACACCACAATTAGAACATTCCTAAGAAGTATAGGCAGGATTAACGGCAACCGTTACCCTGCCAAATTTGACTCCGAAATACTCTAACCATTTCCTGAATTGATACCAACCTGCATCATTAATCGACTTGGCGAGACAGTGATTTTTAACTAAGTTTTTAATCCTCAAATCTTCAGAGGCGACCAAATCGTTAGATTGGATTACGCAACGCGCTATTTTCTTAGCGTGTTCTTCACGTTGCCTACTTATTTTGAGGTGGACTCGTCCTAATCTATTAATGGCTTTCTTTCGGTTGGTAGAGCCTTTCTTCTTGCGAGAAACACGGCGTTGTCTAAACTTAAGACGCTTCTCGCTTGTTCGATAAAATTTAGGGTTAGGTTCCCTGTGACCATTGGAATCGGTGTAGAACTCTTTGAGTCCAACATCCAAACCAATCGTCTTTCCTGTTGGTTTTGTTTCTACCTTGTTCTCTGCACTGATTAAAAACTGGACATAGTAGCCGTCAGCACGACGAATCAATCTAACCCGTTTTATCTGGTCTAGTTGGTAGAAGTTTAAATCCCACGTTCCTTTTAGCTTAAGCTTGCCAATTTCTTTTTTGTCGGTAAAGGTGATTTGTTTCCGAGTTTCTGAAAGTTTCCACCCTGATGTCTTGTACTCAACCGAGCGACAATTCTTCTTGAACTTCGGGTAGCCTTTCTTTCCTGGGATAGCCTTTTTGCAATTGTCGTAGAATCGAACGATCGCAGAATACGCTCTCTCGACAGAAGCTTGGCAAGCATGAGAGTTCAAAGCGTTAACAAATGGAAACTCAGCCCTCAATGCAGTGTTATAACGATACAAGTCTTTCTGCCCCACCCCTCGGTTATCCATCCAATAGCGGACACATTTATTCCGAACGAATTGAGCAGTCTTAATTGCCTCGTCTATCGCTGAGTATTGAGTTGTTTTCCCTTTTGCCTTAAACTCTAAAACAAACATTTGACGTGGAAAAACTCTACATCAAAATTGTAGCACAAACAAGAAAAAGCCGTCCACTGAAGAAGGGGCTTGAATCCCATTATTTTGGTCAAAGTGGCGCCCTCTGTACTTCGATTCTCGATTGGAGTTTGGGAGAAAATGTCGGTTTTAGCACTTTTGTGTCGATCGGCTCTATGCTCGATGTCGGTTGGGGCGATCTGATCGAGTATTTTGGGGACGACCCCCACACCAAAAGTATCGTTTTGTACATGGAATCGATGGGTGATGCTCGTTCGTTCCTGTCCGCCGCCCGCCCAGTGGCGCTCGACAAACCGATCATCATTCTCAAGGTGGGACGTACCGCCGCCGCCGCGAAAGCCGCCGCTTCCCATACGGGAGCTTTGACCGGCAGCGATGACGTGCTTAACGCTGCTTTCCGCCGCTGTGGAGCCTTGCGAGTACATACGATTTCCGATCTGTTTGACATGGCAGAAATTCTGGCAAAGCAACCCCGACCCCAAGGGAACCGCCTATCGATCGTCACCAATGCAGGAGGCCCAGGGGCGATCGCCACTGATGCCTTAATTAGCGGCGGCGGTGCCCTAGCAGAGCTTGCACCGGAGACGCTGCAGCAGCTTGAGGGGTTTTTACCCCCTCAGTGGAGCCATCAAAACCCGGTCGATATTTTGGGCGATGCTAGTAGCGATCGCTACGCCAAAACTGTAGAAATTGTCGCTCCCGATCCCAATAGTGACGGATTGCTGGTCATCCTCACGCCCCAAGCGATGACAAATCCCACCCAAACCGCAGAACAACTAAAGTCCTACAGCAAACTCGGAAAGCCCTTATTAACAAGCTGGATGGGCGGTGCAGCAGTTTTAGCAGCAACGGAAATTCTCAATCAGGCCAAAATTCCGACTTTCCCCTATCCCGATACGGCTGTCAGGTTATTCAATTATATGTGGCGGTACAGCTACAACCTGCGCGCTATCTACGAAACGCCTTCTCTCCCGGCTGATTCCGATCTCTGGAGTCCCGATCGACCTGCGGCCACAAATATTTTGACTTCTGCTGTCAAAAGCGATCGCACTCTGTTAACAGAGTACGAATCAAAGCAGTTGCTCGCAGCTTATGGGATTCCCACCATCGCCACAGAAATTGCCACCAGCGCTCCCCAAGCTGTGGAAATTGCCGAGAGCCTCGGTTATCCTGTGGTGCTAAAACTCCATTCTGAGACGATTACTCACAAAACCGATGTGGGGGGCGTACAACTAAACTTAGGCGATGCTAAGGCTGTAATTAGTGCCTTTGAGGCGATCGCCCAACGGGTACGGGCGATCGATCCTGCAGCGTTTCTCGGCGTTACTGTGCAGCCGATGGTGCGTTTGGAAGGCTACGAACTAATTTTGGGTAGCAGTATCGACCCCCAATTTGGGCCAGTCATGCTGTTTGGTTCCGGCGGACAATTAGTGGAAGTCTTTCAGGATCGATCGCTAGCACTGCCGCCTTTAAATACCACCCTAGCGCGGCGGATGATGGAGCAAACGCGCATCTACAAAGCTTTGCAAGGAGTGCGCGGGCGATCGGCAATTGACCTAGAAAAACTCGAACAGTTATTAGTTCGTTTCAGTCAAATGATTGTCGAGCAACCTCAGATTGCCGAGATAGATATTAATCCGCTGCTGGTTTCTCCAGAAGGTGCGATCGCCCTCGATGCGCGCGTTGTGCTCCAGACCACAGAAAACACCATTTCACCTGCGATTCGCCCCTATCCGGTGCAATACGTTCAACAATGGTCAACAGATAGTTCCATCACCATCCGTCCGATTCGCCCGGAAGATGAGCCGCTGATGGTGCTGTTTCATCAAGAGCTTTCCGAGGAGAGCGTGTATTTGCGCTACGCTCATATGGTAAATTTAAAGCACCGCATCGCTCACAAGAAATGCCCGGTAGCGTGGAAGCTCAGAATGACCAGCGGGAATGGTGCTTTAGCACTGAGAGGAAACGCGACTCGTGGGGCTTGAGCCCCCGTCTTCTTCAATTAGCTTGTCAATATATACCCTAATCTTCGCTTGCCAGTTTTCTACCATCTTCAATCGTTCTCGGATACCCGGCAACACTTTAAGCTGAACAGGAACTCGATCGTAGGCAATTCTATTGTGTGGTATAAATTTCGGGAATGGCATTCTCAATCCTTAATTAAGCTGGTATACTAGCCACTCTAGGATATATTTAAGGTCGAATCAATGCCTAATCCGAAGAAAAATATGGGAGTGCAGCAAATACTGCTGCATCCCGACAAAGAGACTGAAGCCTTACTGCAATACCTTTGTGAGCAGTCTGGCAAGGTCTACAACTCAGGCGTGTACTTCGCCCGTCAAACTTTCTTCAAAACAGGAAAGCTGTTAACAGGTAAGTATGACTTAGATTTTGAACCATCAGTAGCCAAGACTCAAACGGCTCAAAGTCTACCATCAACGCCCATGCAGCAAACTCTTAGATCTGTGACAGAATCATTTAAATCCTTTAAGGAATTGCGCTCAATGCACTTCAAAGGGAATCTGCATTTCCAACCAAAAGCACCTGCTTATCTCAAAGGTAGCAAGCTATTCAAGGTGGCATATCCTAACAGTGGCGGTCAAAAACCTAAGCTGATTGATGGGATGTTGCGATTCTCTCTTGGGTTGACGGTGAGGCGTTGGTTTGGAGTCAGTGAATTCTTTCTACCCATGCCTTCAAACCTTGTTATGGCAGCGGTTAAAGAGTTTACGATTCTGCCTAAAAACGGCTCTTTCTACCTTGAGTGCAGCTATGAAAAACCTAGAACTAAAGCTGATGTAAATCAAGATGAAGCGCTAGGCATTGACCTGGGAACGTCTGCCAACATTGCCGCTTGCGTCGATACATTCGGGAATTCCTTCCTGGTTGATGCTTTCGACTTGAAGGCGATGAACCAGTTATGGAATAAGCAGGTTTCAACTCGCAAGGAAGGTAAACCAGAAGCCTACTGGGATTCTTGGCTAGATAAGGCAACCCGTAAACGTAATCATCAGATGCGTGACGGCGTGAATAAAGCGGCCAAAATGATTGTTGGTCATGCCATTAAAAACGGCATTGGGACAGTCGTTTGTGGCTGGAATGAAGGATTCAAAGCTGATGCCAATATGGGTAGAGTCAACAATCAGAAATTTGTTCAAATGCCACTAGCAAAGCTGCGAGACCGAATCAAGCAATTGTGCGAGAGTAACGAACTTCGGTTCGTTGAGACTGAGGAAGCCTATACATCGAAAGCAAGTTTTCTCGATGGCGATTCCCTACCAAAGTTCGGTGAAAAACCGGATGGGTGGAAAGCATCGGGTAAGCGCGTTCGACGTGGTTTGTATCAGTCAGCAGATAAGTCAAGAGTGAATGCAGACCTTAACGGAGCTGCAAACATCTTGAGAAAAGTAGCCTCTAACCTAGGCTTAGACCTAGGCAGAGTGGGTAGACGGTCTTTGACGACCGTAGCGAGGATTAAGTTATGGGTAAAACCTACGACTCAACTCCTGTCAGCAGAATCTCAGTCGCTTCAGCGCTGAGAGTGTCAAGAACGTTTGACCCGGAGTTGTTTTATTGACTATGATCGGGAAATGCTGTTAGTAGCCGATCGCAAAGACCCCGAAACCTCAGAGCACCAGATTTTGGGAGTATAGTCCTGTAGGGTAATTTATTGAACTTTACGCGAAATACCTGAATTATGCGGTAAGCTGTAAAAGTAGTAAGCATTATTCACAATTGGATACCTACTCAACACCAAGACAGGCAGCCGAACATTTTGGAGTTTGTCTACACACGCTTAGGCGGTGGGAGAAGGATGGCATGATCAAAGCCATCCGCACACCCGCTGGTCAACGACGATACTTAATCAACTCTTATGCCGGACGCAATACAACTAACACTAGA
>JBBSNU010000127.1:0-10009 GCA_038260455.1 Chroococcales cyanobacterium
GATATCGACCGATTCAACTTTTAGGGAAAGGTGGATTTGGCAAAACTTTCCTAGCAGCAGATTTACGCAAGCGTCAAGGGAGATTATATCCGATTTTGCGATCGGGTAAACTGGCGGGAGCATCTCAGTTTTGCATTTATCGTGCGAGCTGTCGCGAGCTCGCGTATTGTACAACTCGGGCGCTGGCGACAGCCCGCACTATAAAAAAATCCTTTTTGCAAAACTGAGATGCTCCCATTTAAACTCTACCTGAAAGCAGAGAAATTTGTTCCGCTATATGTATCCAGCGACCGAGGTAGGGCGCGATCGCTTATCGCACAATGGATTCTGAGGACGAACACACCTAAAGTCGGCAACTTGACGACTTTAATAACAGAAGTAAACCGAGGTACCGATCCATGTTTTTTCACAAAAAACAACTAATGTCTGCCGTTACAGTAGACGAAGCAAACCCCCGCTTTGCTCAATTGCTCCTAGAACAGTTTGGCGGAGCCACCGGAGAATTGACAGCAGCTTTGCAATACTGGGTGCAGTCCTTTCACTGTGAAGATGCAGGGATTAAGGATATGCTTCAAGATATTGCAATCGAAGAATTCAGCCACTTAGAAATGGTTGGAAAACTGATAGAAATGCACACTAAAAACGTTGACCAAACAGAAGCTTACAAAAGCACTTTGTTTGCCGTGCGCGGTGTAGGCCCCCACTTGTTGGACAGCCAAGGTCAAGCTTGGAGTGGTGCTTATGTCAACGAAGGTGGCGATGTCGTGCGCGACTTGCGCGCTAATATCGGTGCGGAAGCCGGAGCGCGTCAAACCTACGAAGCATTGATTAAACTCGCGCCGGATGCGGGATCGAAACAGACGCTGCAGTTTCTGCTGACTCGCGAAATTTCTCACACTCAAATGTTCATGAAAGCTCTCGAATCGTTGGGCAAACTCACCGATCCGTTTTTCGGTAATATTGAGCCAGATTCCACTGTGGATCTATACTTTAATTTGTCTAAAGATGGCAAGGACGAACGCGGTAATTGGAACTCTGAACCTACTTTCAAGTATATCGCAGATCCAGCTCCCAAAGGTTAATTTGAGAGTTGTGTAGGCTGCGCGCCGCGCACCTAAAGCGCTAAAAAGTGCGCGTCAAAGCATTGTTTTACCTGATTGGTGTATGTAGGGTGCGCGATTTGAGAGATGCCGACGAAATGTCGAGCAATTTTCAAGTCGCGCACCCTACTGTGTTATAGTTATTATAAATTTCCTGTCGAACATTCACATCAAATCCCTATTGAAATTGCGATCGACCTATTTATTAGTTTCTCACGGCAGCCGTGACCCCAGACCCCAACGGGCTTTGGAAAACCTCGGTCAACTGCTTTCTCAAAAATTAGCCGACTCGTTCCCCGCAGTAGCAACCGCCACCTTAGAATTCGGCCCCGCCCCACTGCACGAACAAATTTGCAGTTTTGGCGAACGTACCCTGTCGCTGGGGCTGACACAATTACAAATCCTGCCCGCATTTTTATTACCGGGAGTTCACGTCGCCGAAGACATACCCGCAGAGGTAGAAACTGCCCAAAAAACTTTTGGTTCCCAACTAAAAATTGAATTGCGCCCGCATTTAGGTTCCCAGGAAGCGGGCTTAACACACTTGCTAAAAAATCAGATGCAAGAGGTGGCTTTTCTCCCCAATTTGCTCTTGCCAAAATGGATTTTACTATCTCACGGCAGCCGCCGCCCCGGAGGTAACTCGACGGTGGAGAAAATCGCCAGCGAACTCGGTGCCGAGACAGCTTATTGGTCGGTAAAGCCGAGTTTGGAAGCACAAATTGATAATTTGGTTCGTGGTGGACAGCAGCAAATAGGAATTGTGCCATACTTCTTATTTAATGGAGGAATTACAGATGCGATCGCCAAAAATGTCGCACAGCTAAAGCAGCAATTTCCGGCGGCAGAACTTCATCTGGCAAATCCTCTAGGCGCAAGTGCAGAATTAGCAGACTTAATTGGGAATTTAATTCAAAAATGAACGGCAGAGGCACGGAAGAGGTAAAGGAAGACAGAAAAATGTCTTTAGGTAAAGTGTATTTAGTAGGTGCCGGGCCAGGAGATCCGGGTTTGATGACCTTGAAGGGAAAAGCTCTGTTAGAGTGTGCGGATGTGGTGATTTACGACGCTTTAGTCAGCCCTCAAATTTTGGCAGCAATCAATCCCGAAGCAGTACGAATTGATGCTGGAAAACGCAAAGGCCGCCACTCGTTAATGCAGGACGAAACAACTGAGCTATTGATAAAAAAAGCTCAAGATAATGCGATCGTAGTTCGTCTCAAAGGTGGCGATCCTTTTATTTTCGGGCGCGGCGGCGAAGAAATGGAAGAGTTGGTAAAAGCTGGAGTTGCGGTTGAAGTCGTACCAGGTGTAACTTCCGGGATTGCGGCTGCAGCTTATGCGGGAATTCCTCTGACACACCGATCGTACAGTTCGTCAGTCACCTTTGTCACCGGCCACGAATCAGCGGGAAAATATCGGCCGGAGGTAAATTGGCAGGCGATCGCCCGCGGCTCCGAAACCATTGTAGTATACATGGGAATCCACAATTTGCCTTATATTATCGGTGAGTTAACAGCAGCCAAATTGAGTGCAGAAACGCCCGTAGCATTAGTGCGCTGGGGAACGCGGCCGGAACAAGAAGAATTGATCGGCACTTTGGGTACAATTGTAGAGCAAGTTGAGGTGACTGGATTTTCAGCACCTGCGATCGCGGTAATCGGAAATGTCGTTAATTTGCACTCTATTTTGTCTGGATGTCGCCCTGTTTTTCGGACTCAGGACTTGAGCATCGCGGGCTAGAAACCCAGTTTCTAGGAAATATTTGCTGTCCCCTCACAAGAAATCTAGGACTCAACCCGGTTTCTGAGGTTGCAAGTGCGTCTAGGAGATATTTGATGAGTTCAAAATTAGTTCCGCAAGCAACAAAGCCCCAACCTCGATCTAATTCAGCCTTCAAGCAATTATGGTCAATGCACGCGGTGATGGCAACCTGTTATCTGCTGCTGCTGGCTGGGGGATTTTTGATGGTAAAAATGCCAGACAATACACCATTGCAAGGCAACGCTTATAGCTTGCACAAATCGATTGGGGCGCTGACAATGGCATTGCTAACTTGGCGTATTTTCATTTTGCAGCGGGTTTGGTGGCGCAAGTATACGCGCCGCCTTCCCAAGTTTACAGGAGAGTGGATTCGCACGTTTCTACTGCACGCGGCAATTTATTTGTTTATGGTAGCGGTTCCTCTGAGCGGATTTTTCCTCTCTAATTCCTACAAAAGCGGGAATGTCCCTTTTTTCTGGGTTGCAACGTTGCCCGATATCTTTCCTAAAAATGCAGCGGTTGTAGATTTGGCAAGAAATATCCATTTCTGGATGGTTTATACTTTCCTGGCATTTATTATACTGCACGCGATCGACCAACGAAAATATGTGCGATCGCTCTGGAGGCGAACCACCCAAGCCCTAAAAAAAGCATCGCTGAGTTAATACAATGTTCAAAACTATTGCAACAATTGGTTCGTAGTGCGGACTTCAGTCCGCTTAGGTTCTCCGGCTCCAAGCGGACTGAAGTCCGCACTACGAGCCTTTTTTGTTATGGTAATCTACCGGACTCGATCTCAGGTGCGCCGCCGGAAAAGTCGATTAAATTCTGCATGATTGTTGATGAATCCGCACCCTACACAACTAAAGTCGAACCATCACCAAACTAATTCACCGCGCCACCTGCCGCATATACTCACCCCACAACTGAGCAGCATTTGCACTACCTCCCGCAGTCGGAGAATTATCGTCATTTCCCAACCAAACTCCCGTTACCATTTGCTGGCTCGGAATATAACCGACAAACCACAAATCTTTATTATCATTAGTCGTGCCTGTTTTTCCAGCTTCTCCCAACCCCAAAGCAGCACTGCTTCCCGTACCTCCCCGCACCACACCTTGCAGCATATCAGTCATGGTATCCGCTACGCCTTCAGGAACTAACTGTCGGTTGGCAACGCCATCTTTTTGATAGTCATAGATCACCCGACAACTGTTAAAATCATTTCGATCTTTGCAATCGCTGCTGTCAATAATTCGCTTGATTGCGTGGGGGCGGTTGCCCAAACCACGGTTCGCCAAAACCCCGAAGGCACCCGTTAATTGCAATACATTAACTTCACTTTCACCTAACACCAAACCGGGGGAAGAACGCAGTGGAGATGTAATCCCCAAACGTCTGGCCATTTCCACTACATTGTCTAAACCGACATCTTGTGCTACTCTCAAAGCAATTACATTTTCCGACTGTGCTATACCCCGATACATATCAGCACTGCCGCTGGTTCTTTCGCAACCGCTGTAAGTTTGTCCGCCCCAGGAAAGCGACTCGCAAGAATAGGTTTTTGTGGGTGGGATTCCGCGTTCTAGGGCGGCTGTATAGGCGAAAATCTTAAATGTAGAACCGGGCTGTCTCAATGCTTGGGTAGCTCGATTAAACTGACTTTGCAGGTAACTTACGCCCCCAACTAATGCTAATACTTCCCCGGTGGCCGTATTGAGAGTTACTACGGCTCCTTGAGAAAAACCTGCACTGGCTCCGGCATTTTCTACAGCATTTTTGAGGGAAGATTCAGCTACTTTTTGCAGGCTGGGATTCAAGCCTGTTTCTACTATAAAATTGCCTTCTCTGGCTAACTGTTCCCCCAACAAAAACTCCAATTCGTCAAATACATAACTGTAGAAATAAGGCGCGATCGTACTTTGCAGGTATTGACGGGCTTTGGGATTGATGTCGATTCGCGATCGCCTCGCGCGATCGGCTTCTTCCTGAGAAATTGTCCCCATTGCGCGCATCCGTTCGATCACTCGATCGCGATACTGCACCGCCAACTGATAATTTTGAATCGGATTGAAACTATTTGGTGCGGGCAAAATACCCGCCAAAGTCGCCGCCTCCGACAAACTTAAATCCTTCGCCGACTTGCCAAAATAAAACCGAGACGCATCCTCAAAACCGTACAGGTCAATTCCCAAAAACACGCGATTCAAATAAGTCAGCAACAACTCGTCTTTGCTGTAATAATTCTCCAGTTTCAACGCAACTACGGCTTCCCGCAATTTGCGTCCGGCGGAATCTTGAGTTCCCACATAATCTCGAAACAAACTCCTCGCTAACTGCTGCGTCACTGTGCTGCCGCCTTCGCGAATTCCTCCGCCGCGCACGTTGGTCAACAGTGCGCGCAAAACCCCGATCGGATCTACGCCCAAATGCCAATTGTAGCGGCTGTCTTCCGAAGCAAGTACCGCCTTGGATAAATAAGGCGAAAAATCCTGCAATCCTTTTAATTCTAGGTGAGCGTTATTCTGGGGAGGGCGCAGGGGAGTTTGTCCGTCGCGGGCGTAAACAATCACCGGGCCGTTGATGCTTCTCGGCAGAGGCCGCACTCGAAACTTGGTCGATTCAACACCTACCAACACCGCAATCAAAGCGGTGATTCCGCTGACTCCGTAAAAGCTGTAGCGCACAAATTCCAAATACCAAGGCGGCGGATCTACGTACTGAACTCTGACGGCGGCGGCGAGTTCCGGCGGGCCCAAGGTGAACACGTCTCCGTGACGCAGGGACATACTTTTAACTCGCCTTTTGCCGGAGTAAATGCCGTTGGTTGAGTCTTCGTCTTTGATCACAAAAGGAGTCCGCCCCCGAGTATCCCGCGACAGGGATAGGTGGACGTGACTGACAACGGGATTGCGAACTACAATATCTGATGATTTGGACGATCGACCTAACAAATATCGATCGCCCAATAGCGGATAAACCTCAGCTTTAGCTGCACCAGCATCTTGTACCCAGAGTTCGGGTACTTTGGCATTCGGTTTCAGGGCTAGCTGGTTAAAATTAACCTTGGCAATAGTCTGGACTGCTTGGGTGATCGCACCCAAGACGGTTTGAGGTTTGCGGGGCGGCTGCGGTGGGGTCATATTTCGCTATGGACTACGATCGAGCGATCGGCTCTTGCACTATTCTACTCGCAACTTTTGGCTAATTCCCAAAGCAGGCCCGATGAGACAAAAATCGAGTTTTTATGGATATATAGCCTTTCTCAGAAAGATGAGGTACGCGAACGGCATAGGGCATTGGCCAAACAGGTCATTGGCCAAACAGGTCATTGGCCAAACAGGTCATTGGCCAAACAGGTCATTGGGCATTGGGCTATCCTCACCACGCTTGAGAACCGCTATATCTCAAAAGAAACCCGGTTTCTCTGAAATTGCACCAGTGGCTCAGAAACCTGGTTTCTCACAAAATCTCGGTTGGGTGGCTAAATATCTCAAAAGAAACCCGGTTTCTGGGAGATTGTACCAGTGGCTCAGAAACCTGGTTTCTGGGAAAATCTCGGTTGGGTGGCTAAATATCTCGAAAGAAACCCGGTTTCTTGTATATAAATTATCATAAACTTGCCAAAATCTTCCTTCTTCCTTCTTCCTTCTTCCTTCTTCCTTCTTCCTTCTTCCTTCTTCCTTCTTCCTTCTTCCTTCTTCCTTCTTCCTTCTTCCTTCTTCCTTCTTTTATAATTAAAACCCCCCTAAAAAAAGGGGGGTTTGAGGCGTAAAATACGCGAGATTCTCCTTACATCGAAGAACCCAAACCGGCATAAGCGCCGTAGAAGAAAAGGCTCACAATGCTCAGAACACCTAGGCCTGCGACAGTAGCTACCAGCCACAAAGGAATTCTGCCACTTTCACTAAACATAGCCATCACCTCATTAATTCACAGCAAAACAAATTCATCAAACTGCAGACATCAAACTCGCGTCACCAGTTAGTTAAAGAAATAACTGGAAAACAAAATACCCAGACAAAAAATCATCAACAGACCCAAATAAAGGGAAGTCCGATTTAACTCGACTGGTTGTTCGTTGGGATTAGGAACGCGTTCAGGCATCGTAAACTCCTATGGTTGAATAAATTGCATTGCTGCGATCGCGCCCAAAAAGAAAATTGTTGGGACACCTAAAGTATGAACTGCCAACCAGCGTACCGTAAAAATCGGATACGAAATCGGCTCATTGTTTGGCGTTCTGCTAGTCATTTTTCCAACTCCTTGTTAAATTACTTGGCAATGAACTGATCTACTTGTTTTTTAGCTTCAAAGCGATCCGAGACAATCGGGATTTCTTCGCGCTGCTCTGTGAAATACTGGTTGGGGCGAGGAGTGCCGAAAGCATCGTAAGCCAAACCGGTTTGCACAAACAACCATCCAGCAATAAACAAAGCGGGAATGGTGATGCTGTGAATTACCCAATAACGGATACTTGTAATAATGTCCCCAAACGGACGCTCTCCAGTTGTACCTGACATTTAGAATCCTCCTTTCAACAACAAATCGACAGACAATCTCTATTACTATTCTACTATCAAGCAGCTTGCGCTGAACCTTGATATTTCAGTAGAGTACCCTTAGCGCCGAGTACAAATCCGCGATCGGGGCCCATAAAGACAATTTTGTAAAAATTAGCGGGAACATCCTCAACTTCGCGGTCTTTTTGCCAAGTTTTCCCGCCATCGAAGCTGCACAGCAAATTGCCGCCGCCGCCGGCTACCCAAACTTCATTATCAGTCCGGTAAGCCATGTCTAGCAAACCCCAACTAGCCTTGCGATCGGGAAAAAACGGTTTTGCCCAACCTTCAGCACTCTCCGGGTCCTCAAACTGAATTTGACCGCCGCGGGCGAGCATCCACAAACGTCCGTCCTTGGTAAAGCCCATATTTTGCAGGCGGCGAGAACTGTTGCGGTTGCTAGGTTCCCAAGCTTCTTGTCCGGGTTTCCACACCGAATAGAAATTGCCCCTGGAGGAAACTGCCACATATTGCCCGTCTTCAAAACGGTTGATGTTGCGAACTACCCCAAGGGAATCCTGAACGACAGCTTTCCAATTTTTGCCACCGTCAGAAGTCCGGTAAATCGCCCCCACATCCGTCGTCATCTCGGCCGACTTCGGGCCCAAGGCGGCGATCGTACTTGGAGAACCCGGTAACTGAGAACTCAAAGCAATCCGCGTCCAAGAGTTGCCCTCATCGGTAGTGTGGAGCAAAACCGAAGGCTGGCCGACTATCCAGCCTTCGGAACCGGAAAAACTCACCGACGAAAAACGCGACCTCGGCTCATCAATATCCAGACCGATCTGCTTCCAGTTCGTGCCGCCGTCGATCGTTTCAAACAGAGTCGCCTCAGAACCGACAACCCAGCCGCGATCGGGATTGCCCGTAAAGGCAACATCCTGCAAATTAGCTTCCGTCGGCAAGGAAATCACCTGCCAAGGGTTGTAACTCACAGAACCGATCGTGCTGCAACTCGTACAGATGAGTGCAGCCGCCAATAACATTACAATTCGTTGCCAAAATCTCACAATCGTCCTACTGCAAACCATACATACTAAGTAAAAACAAGAAACCAACGACCAAGCCGCCAAAAATCAGCAAACTCTTCTGACCTTCGGTCATGCCGTTGACACCGACACCGTAACGCTGATTTGCCTTAAATCCCGAAACCCCTTCCTGCTGACCGACATTTTGAAACATCGACTTGCGCGCCGCGCAAACGGGACAAACCCAAGTTTGGGGCAAATCTGCAAAAGCTGTGCCAGGGGCAATGTCAACTTTAGGATTCCCCTTTTTCGGATCGTAGACGTAGCCGCAGGCGCGGCACTCGTGCCGATCGAGGGTTTTAGTCTCAGTGGCTGGATCGCTCATAGCTCCAAAAGGGTACGTAAGCTAATCTTAAAATATACATTAAAGAGTGTAGCAGTTATTAGGACTAAACCATATAGGGTTGCAGAAAACGTATAGGTAAATATAGCTAAATATAGGGCTATTATTTGTCAATAAGAACAATAAATGAGAATTTAACGATAGAGTGAAAATAGAGGGAATAGGTTGACACTCCTGGGCCTTACGGCGAGAGGATTCTTAGATCTTAGACCGGACTTAAATCAAGAACATTGCTGCACCTGAAGAGAGAGATCCAATCTCCCTAAGCGTTTACGATCTCAAAGATCGAAGTTCCGACGTGCCCCGTCGTACCTATCCCGCGATTGAGGATATTAATTGCGGCATTATGATCTCTGTCCATCTCACACCCACACTGACAAATATGGGTTCGAGTGGATAGAGATTTCTTAACCACAACACCACAACTGCTGCATTCTTGGCTTGTGTAAGCCGGATTTACCGCAATGGTAATCCGACCAAATACTTTTCCAAAATATTCTAAGAACATTCTGAACTGATACCAAGAAGCATCGCTAATCGATTTTGCTTTCGCAATGATTTTTGACCATGTTAGACACTCTCAAATCTTCATAAACTACTACATCGTTTGATGTGATTACGCACCTTGCTAACTTAACAGCATGGTCTTTGCGTTGTCTACTTATTTTGAGATGTCGCTTACCTAAAATCACTCTAGCTTTACGGCGATTCAAACCACCTTTGACTCTCCGGCTTACAAGACGCCCGGCGCGTTTTAACCGTGCTTCACTTCTACGCAGAAATCTAGGGTTGGGAACCATTTCGCCATAGGAATCAGTGTAAAACTCTTTAAGTCCCACATCCAATCCTATCGTTTTGCCTGTCATGGTCGCGAGTTCTACTCGGTTTACTTGGATACAAAACTGGACGTAATATCCATCGGCTCGTTTAATTAGTCGAATTCGTTTAATTTGGTCTGGCTGATAGAAGTTAAGATCGCGAGTCCCTTTGAGCTTCAACTTGCCAAGGTCGCACTTATCCGTAAATGTAATTGATTTCCTATCTGATGCCAGCTTCCAAGCATTAGTTTTATATTCAACGGATCGACAGTCTTTTTGGAATTTAGGGAAGCCAACTTTCTTTCCTTTGATACCCTTTTTGATATTTTCGTAAAATCGGGAAATGCTAGCCCATGCTCTCTCCGCACTTGCCTGTCGAGCCATTGCGCCTAGC
>JBBSNU010000128.1:0-9948 GCA_038260455.1 Chroococcales cyanobacterium
TGAACCTAAGAACTCGATCGCACATTTTTATTCTACCCACGGTTTTGGCGGATATAGTAATCTGTTGTACTTAATTTATATCTTGAGCCAGATACGATTAGTTTGGCTGCTGCGGGCGAGATAGAATTCTGTGTAGCGTTTGTCAGTGGTAGCTTAGTAGTTATACTTACTTCCATTCACGGCAGCAGGTTGGGTTGAGCTTGTTAAACCCAACTTTGACAAAGACTAATATTCGGGTTCTTTTAACTCTAGTAAGAGGGTACAACGCGTCTTTTCGTAAAAACACCCGGTTGATGCGTCAGTCCTGGATATCAGGAAACTAGGCAATTTTGCTGGTGAACCTCAAGCGATCGGCTACAAGTCAAAAGTCAAGTTTTCTGTACAATACCGGCAAGAAATTTAGCATGAACCTCGATTCACCAGTTATCTCGGACAAACAGCCTTCGGGGCTGCGAATGGTCAGACCGATCGGTGTATCTACACTGCACGGCATTGCTTTTTTGGGAAATAGGTTGTTTGCTGTCGATCGCGCCGAAGGGCTGCTATTGGAGATCGATCGAGAAACTGACAACACTACTGTTTTGAATCCTTATCAAACGGTTAAGTTTGCGGGCGCAACCGGGCTGGCTATTTGGGAAAATACTGTCTGGTTTGCGCGAGGTCAGGATATTTGTTGCTGTCCGGGCGCAATTCGCGATGGGGCGATGGTACAACTCAAACCGGAACATTTTGTTTCCCTTTCTTATCCGGTTGACGGGATTGCTGTTTGGCAATCTACACTTTACGTAACTTGCCAGAGATTGGGCTATATTCTGGTGTTTGATGGGAAAACTGGTCGGGAAATTACTCGGTTTTTTGCTCCCGGTATCGGAGTAGAAAATATCACAGTTCGGGATGAGGAAATTTGGATTTGCGACAAAACTGAGCAAACAGTTTACTGTTTGGAACGGGCCACAGGGGAGATTAAATTTAGCGTTTTGACTCCCTTTGAATCGCCTTCTGGTTTGGCTTTTCACAAGGATTCCCAGACTGGGGAAGAGGTTCTCTACGTGGCTTACGCGGGGGATGAGCTTTATATCCGGGATGACCCTAATTCGGAAGATCCTTTTCAGTTGACGAAGCGCGATCGCACTTTTATTCACCCTTTGTCTTTTCACTACAATGAAGCCGAGCGCTACGCTTTGTCAAACGGTTTTTTGATAGAAATGTCCTATGTGGAGGAACTGTCTCCTCTGGATGAGGTAGAAATCGATAATTTGGAGTGGCGGATTGCTTTGCCTTCGGACACTCACCGGCAAAAGGTGAGGAAAATTACGCCAGTCGGGATGCCTTTTACTGAGGAAATTCTGGAAGGGGAACGGGTGGCGGTGTTTAAGTTCGATCGCCTCCAAAAGGGGGAACGGCGAATTTTTGGCTGGAAGGCTTTGTTGGAAATGCGATCGATTAAGTACCAGTTGTCGCCTCGGGATGTGGAAAAGATTCCAAAACTGTCGCCGGAGTTTGAAGCTAAGTATTTGGTGGATAATGATAATTTGGCGATGAATACGGAGATTGTGCAATCGGCGGCTGTGGCCTCAATTGGCACAGAAACTAATATTTTGAGGCAATTACTGAGCATTCGCAATTTTGTTTACGACCAACTTTCTTACGGGATCAGGCCTCACATCGACACACCCGATATTGTACTGCGGCGCGGCATCGGTTCTTGTGGCGAGTACGTAGGGCTGTTGTTGGCTTTGGCAAGGTTGAACCGGATTGCTTGCCGCACGATCGGGCGTTACAAGTGTCCGGCTTTTGCTGACAGAAAAGGTGTGCCGCTGGAACCGGATTTCAATCATGTTTGGCTGGAGTTTTACATTCCGGGCTTTGGCTGGGTGCCGATGGAATCTAATCCCGATGACATTCAAGACAGAGGCCCTTATCCTTTGAGATTTTTTATGGGCTTGGCTTGGTACCACGTAGAAATTGGCAAGGGAATTAAGTTTCAAAGTCTCACCAGCGGGGGTGTTCCTTTGAAGAAAGAGGATGTTTCCGTGGGGACTTTGGCAATTAATCATGTGAGGTTTACAATTTTGGAAGAGTTGTTTTAAGGAAGAAGGAAGAAGGAAGAAGGAAGAGGGCAGAGGGAAGAGGGAGGATTTTTCTGATCTCCGACTCTCCCTCTCGCCCAATTCAGAGTACGTCCGGTAGAATAACCGTTATCAGGTTTGTAGCGAGGACTTGCATTCTTCACTGCCAACTCATTTGATTGCGGTTGTGCGATCGCACATAATGTAAAATCTAAGCCAAGCAGGAGGGGTTGTGGAATTTTCTATTGCTAATTTTCTCGTTTTAGTGGCCTTTGTACTGCTGGTGACTGTCACTGGCGGGGTTGCATATTTGACTTCGGTTGAGTGGCGCGATCGCAGGCGGTTAGATAAGGCTCAACGGAAAAAATAGTCGCTGTTTGTTATTGACAGATTGCATTTTTTATGATAAAGAATAAGACGACCCCAATAGGTCGTCTTGTTTTTTGATTTGGGGAGTTCTCACCGCAAAGGTGCAAGGAAAGAGATCGCGTAGGTGTGGCGCTTCAAAAAAATCTTATTGACCAGTCATAATTGACAGATATTTTCTACTTTTTATTTTTCCGCTTCCCTCCACCTGTTTTAGGTGCGATTCCCCGCAACAAATCACCTAAAGCATCATTACTTCTATTATTAAAATCAAAATTATTTTTCCCAAACACCTTTAATAATTTTCTCTGATATTCGTCATGTTCGTAAGGTGAAGAACCTGCGCTCGCAAAAATAAATGCTTTCGCTGTATAACTTTGGTGCAGATGTACTTTGAAAGTATTGTATGTATTAATTACTTGCTCTGTGCCATGACCTAAATCACCCATATTATCTTTTAATTCTACAAAACAGATGACGCGCTCGCTGTCTTTAGCGTAAAAAACCATCAAGTCGCACATTCTTTGACCTTTTTCTGTTCCCCATAAAAATTGACGCAACTTACAACCAGGATTTGATTGATCGTCTATGTTGAAAAAAAGTATTGTTTCACCCGCTAGGGGTTCTACTTTTACTGAAGCTTTACTTTCCTTAAAATAGGTTAGACCTGGAAGTAAACAAGAGGATAAAAGCAAATTTTCAAAAGGCATTAACTGTCTCTCAATCTGGATTTTTCAGTAAATTAGCATAAATGCGAGAAACATCATCAGACACTTGACCAAAAGTTTCCCAATTTATTGTACCTTCTTCACTAATAATATTTTTTGCTGTTCCATCTTCAAACAAATACACTGAAACTTTTTCTTGAGAAATAAAAGCCTCTGTGCGCTCTAAGTAAAACATTTCTTTAATACTATCTGGATCTTCATGCTTAGCTGCTTGCATAAGATTAGCAAGATGGTCAACAATGTACGGACTGTGGGTTGTAATTAAGACGTGCAATCCAGCATTGACTAACATTGCCAAAAATTCAGCTATCTCTACTTGAGCCGCTGGATGTAAATTCATTTCTGGCTCATCAATTATCAGTAACTCATTTGGTTCAACTAAATAGCGCAAACAGAGAACTAATGGAGCTAATTCTTTTACCATTGAAGAAACAATAGGCATCTCCAACTTCGTACTTTCTTTCGGTTGAAAAAGTAGTTCTTTTCGCAGTTCGGATGTTTCAAAGCCTACATTTCCTTGTAAAATCTCCTTTTCTAAAAAATCAGCTAACTTGATATATTCCTGTAACCGAGGATTTTCTTTTATTTCCTCTTCTCTGTCTTTTTTTCGAGAACTCAATATAATCATTTCCAAAAAACGCTTTACTGGTTCCATCAAAGGCGTTTCTCTTCGTTCAAATTCAGATTTATCTCTCTCTTTTAAAGGTTCGTCGCCTCTACTTTCTCTGACTCTAAAAGAGCTAAATGGAAAAGTTATAAAAGTCGTTCTTTCAGTAGGAAATGTATATATATATTCGTAAATTGAGCGGTGAAGCATCTGAAAAATTTCCTGAACTACGAATTGCTTAATCGCTTTTTTAGGGAGTTTATTCAAAATGTCTCCTCCTGAATAAAAGTATAATATTCCTTCGCCTGATTCTTTCACAGAATTTAGTAAACCTAAAGAAATTTCTCTCTCGACAGAAGCTAATTTTATCTTTTCGAGAAACTCTATTTTTGTTTCTTCCAGCTTAAAATGTACTTGCAAATTATCAAAATTTGCTCGCTCTGTAGCCATAAAAGAGCGCATCCAGTTTGGAGCTAAACCAGCCACATCATTAATATAAATTTCGGCACAGTCATTAGCAAATTGAATCATGTCAATTTGTGCATTACCTTCATCAAAAAGTTGCTGAAGTGCGCTATCTATGATTGGATATGTTTCTTTGGTTTTACCGTCAAGATAAGCTTTCAAGTAATTTCCGTATCCCGACTGTCCGAGGATCGCTGACAAAGTGTATGCAGCCCATGTTTTGCCTTCACCATTACGACCAATAAAAACAGTTAAAGGCTTCAAATCAATTTCAGCTTTTTCAACCACACCTAAGTTTCTAATTTCTAATTTCATTGAAAAATGCCCTGTTGATAAATTATCAGATCGAGAGGAATCTGAAAGGGTTAGTTTTATTGATGTTTCGTTCCTCAACCCATTCTACCTGGATTTGTAATTCCAGTTCAATATTAACAGAAAGTAGATCCGCGACGCAATCGCGCCGCATTGACTAACATCACATCGGGAGCATCTCATTTTTGTAAAAAGCATTTTTTTATTATAGTGCGAGCGTCCCCGCTCTCGATGATATACTCGCGAGCGGGGACGCTCGCACTATAATTAAATGCAAAACTGAGATGCTCCCCATCACATCTAAGTCCACTGTCGGAAAAATGTATTTTCTTGCCAAACGGCAGCCGTGCGTTTTTCAATTGCTGCCATTTCTGTTTTGTTCAAAGGTTTGAATGCTTGGGCTGCTTTCAAGTTTTCTTCCAGTTGCTTTACTGAGTCGGCGGCGATGACGCAGCAGTGCACGCCAGGGAGTGAAAGCGTGTAGCCCATTGCTTGGTGCATTCCATCTAAAACACCGTTCTGAAATAATTTGCCGTAAGCTGGTATTTTCATGGCAATTACGCCGATGTTTTTGGCTTTTGCCACTGGTAAAGCGTTGGCAGTAAAAGAGCGCGGATGGTGTTTTTCGGCGGCGTTGAGGGAGATTAATGTTGTGTCAAAAGGGTAGCGCTGCAAGCCTGCGGCAATGATAGCGGGTTCGTGGTGTCCGGTGATGCCGGAAAAACGAATTATTTTTTGCTCTTTGGCTTCTTCGATCGCCTTTATTGCGCCTTTGGTACTGAAAATTTGGTCTAATTCACTTTGGAATGAAACGTGGTGGAGTTGCCACAAATCTAGGCTATCGGTTTTCAATCTTTTGAGCGATCGCTCTAAGTCTCTCCACGCGCCGTCTCTGTCTCTGGCGGCGGTTTTTGTGGCTAAGAATAGGCGCGATCGATATTTTGGCAAAACTTTGCCTAAGTTTTCTTCGCTGGGCCCGTAGTCGGCCGCCGTGTCAAAATAGCGAATCCCGAGTTCGATCGCGCGTTCAATTTGCGCCGCCGCTTCAGCTTCTCTTCCCTGCTGCGACAGCGGTGTTTGTCCGGCCCCTCCCAAACCAAAAATCGGCACTTTCACGCCGGTTTTTCCTAAAAGTCGTTCAGGCATTTTGACTGTGGCGGCCGCTTGATTGTTTGGTGCGGCTGCGATTTCCCGATTTTGCCCGTCGATCGCGGACGCCGCTGCAATACCGCCGGCAACAGCTATACTGCTCAATATAAAATTGCGGCGAGTTTTTTTATCCGTCATGGTTTCCGTCTCCTCAGAATGTTTGAGTTGAGATTAACCAGAAAGTTAAAAGAAGTCATCAGTCATTAGTCATTAGTCATTAGTCATTGGTTATTGGTTATTTGTTTCTTGTTAGTTGTTCGTTCTAATAACCATAGTCCTGGACGCACGGGGGCCCAGAAACCGGGTTTTTTAGCGAATCTGCGGGCCCGAACGCGTCTTTTCGTAAAAAAACCCGGTTTCTTTGGTCTGCGTAACTCCTGAACCAATAACCAGTAACCTCTGCCCCATGCCCCATGCCCCATGCCCCATGCCCTAGTCAATTATCCATCGGCGAATCAGTTCGTTTACCTGTTCTGGTACTTCGTCGTGGGGACAGTGACCGGCTTTGATAAAGTGTTCGGTCAACTGCGGATAGTGTTGGCGAAATTTGGCGCTTCTGTCTGCCGAATTCATCCAGGGATCGCCTTCTCCCCACAGCATCAGCAGCGGAGAGGTTAATTGACTCAGCAATACGTCGATTTTTTCGCCTTGGGGCGTTCGGAATACGGAGGCGAATACTTTGGGGGCACCGGGATCGCAGGAGGGAAGGTAAATTTCTTCTACTAATTGGTCTGTGACGGTGCTTTGGTCGAGATAAACTTTTTCTAGGGTTTTCCGAATTGTCGATCGCTGGCGCGCGTACTGGAACAGCAGAAAACTTGCCCAATCTTGCTGGAATAAGGTTTTAGCTGTGACGGATAGGGCTTTTTGCATTGGCCCGGCTTCGGGTGCGGGCTGGGGTTCGCTGAAGGGGCCGGCGCTGTTGATTAATATGAGTCCGGCGGCTGATTCGGGACGCTGGGCTGCTACGCACAAGGCGGCGTAGCCTCCGAGGGAGTTGCCGGCTAGGACGGCGGGCCGGCCGATGACGTTGGTGATGAAGTCGTGGAGTTGGTCGCGCCAGAGGTCGCCGCTGTACTGGATTTCGGGTTTTGCCGATCGCCCGAATCCGATCAGGTCGATCGCCCAGACTTCAAAGTCTTTGCTCAGGCCGCTGATATTTTTGCGCCAATGGTCTGTGGATGCGCCAAAACCGTGAATTAACAGTAGGGGAGGGCGTTCGGGATGTCGGTCGATCGATCGAACGTAGTACACTGAATGCCCCCGCCAATGCCAGTACGTGCCGGGAATCGGGGCGGAGGTGATGGCTGCGGTGGTTTGCATAATGTAAAGAAATAATTATTTACTTTAACTATTGTATCGCGACGTTCAGATTTATAAAGTTTAGCCGATGCGCCGGGGTGTCGCCAGCCAAGGATTTGTCAATTTGGGCGAGTTGGGCGATCGCGATAAATCTCACTCATGTGCAATAACTTTTGTAACAAATATTGATTTAATCAAGGCCGCAGCAGTGCGATTTTTGTGGGCCGATCGGCATTTGAGAAATATATCAGGTGTTGATGGGAATACACCTAGGTATGATTTTTGTGCCCGAAAGCGGCCATAGCGTTCTGTGGGGCGATCGGCGATCGTCTGGGGTGGGGATAGTCTGGCGCGATCGGCGAGGGTGACAGGGATCGATGTTTTAATAGATATTTTAGATTTTTTATAGCTGGGGATCGTTTTGTACCGCGACTGTTGACGGCTTGGGAGATGTCGCGGCGATCGCCCGTGAGTTGCCTCGATCCGACATTAAAAATCTGGTGGCAGGTGAAACTTATAAGTAAAATTACGGAGGGTTGCCGGCATTCGTTTCTGAGAATCGCAGAATATTTTGTGACGTTGTTTGCTTTGCTTAAATGCTCAAATACTCTAAGATAGAAATAGAGTGGCGCAGCTCAATTAATTAGCATTTTGAATACTAGGGAGCCAACTTATGCAGGGTGTGAAGTTTATCCACCTGAAAGTTAGGGAGTTTTCTGAGTGATTGCTATTTCAACCCGTCCGACCGGACGAAATTGGATTACGATTAGCTTCGCTTCTACCCTCTACCTTTGTCCAGTTTTGGATCTGCTCCTAGCAGAGGTTCCAGAGCGCTGGCAAGCGGAATTGCGGTTAGGGCTTCAAGAAGCTTTGGTAAATGCGGCTAAGCATGGAAACAAGTTAGACCCCGGTAAAACAGTTGGAGTCCGTTTTTCGATCGTCCAAAACCAATATTGGTGGGTGATATCGGATGAAGGTGCTGGCTTTAAGGCTCCTTGCGGTTGCGATCTTGATACCGATAATTTCGACAGTCTCATAGCAGAGGATGTTGCAGATAATTCTGCACTCCCCCATGTGGAACAAGAATGTGGTAGGGGGCTGTTTATTCTTTACCAAATATTCGATCGGGTAGAGTGGAATTCTCAAGGTACAGAGTTACGGCTGTGCAAAGAAGTTTCCAGTCGCTACCGGCTGCCTCGCTTGCGCTAAAACTGATATTTTGCAGCAGTTTTGGGCTCGGCGAGACTGGCAAATTTTTTCGTTTCCCCGCTGAACCAGGGATTGAAAATTTGGAGTATCTGGACTAGATGATAATGCAAAATTTGAGTTTTGAGTTAAAAAAGTATAAAATCTTTTTTAACTGGCAATCGCGCTGCTCGATCGAGCGGCGCGATCGTCTAATTTTTGAGCGACTCATCCAATCTTTAAGATCGTGTCCTCTCGCTTCACAACGGTCAAACTGGTTTGTAGTGAGGACTTTAGTCCTTCTTTCTGAGGACTAAAGTCCTCACTACAAACTAATTTTACAAGCGGTGACTGACTTTAGTTGATTTGACTCATGCACGGATTTAGCGTTGGTAGCTTATCTGCCGTGAGTCGGACAGGGAGGAGCAGAGATCGATCTATCCAGCCATCCTGTGGCTTGTTTGAAGCGCGGGAGAGCCTCTTCAGGCTGTTTTTTGAGCAAAAACACCAAAGCGGCCGCTGCTTGCTCGCAGGCGCGAGCGGAACGGTTAGCTTTGAGGCGGTGCCAATCTTTTTCGGAGATGGCGAGGCGTGCTGCTAGAGCTTGAGCTAGTTCTACCGTGCTAACCTCGTTGAGGTTGACAGTTTGGTTTGTTTGTGTAGTTTCAAGCATAATTGGCAATTATAGCGATTTGGCTGCTGTTTCTGAATTTGAAAAATATACTGCATATAATAACAACTTAATTAGGAATCGGTTTTTTTATTGTCAGGTTTGCAGATCGAAATGCCTCAACAGCCGTCAGAGTTAAATCAAAAAGAGCCAGAAAACGAATTTGTTCAGGCGATCGCAGCAGTGGAGCGATCGCTCGCGGCGGTCAAAGAGCGTTACACTCAAATTCAGGTCGATCGACAGCGCCAAGACGAACTCGGGCACCGGCGCGAAGACGTGCGCCAGTCTCTGCGCCAAAATCCATTGCCGCAACTCAAGCAAGAATTGCGGGAAATAGAGCAAGAATTGGAAACGATCGAGTTAAATTTAGAAAGCAGCCTGTTTTCTTGGGGAAGCATAAAACAACCTTTTTGGCAAGCAGTTCGCTTTGGGGGACTGGGCATTTTGCTGGGTTGGATTTTGAAATCCTATGCGGGATAGTTTTTGATTTTTTTACCGCAGAGGGCGCAGAGGGCGCAGAGGAAGAGAAAAGAGAGAAATATGGTGCAAAATAATATTAAATAAACAGGATTAGGTAGTATGACAAATCAACGAATTGCAGCAATTTTGCGCGGTGGCGAACCCGACGACACTGTAACTATTCAAGGTTGGGTGCGTACCAAACGCGAATTAAAAGAATTTGCCTTTGTGGAAGTCAACGACGGTTCGGCGATGGCTAATTTGCAAGTAGTCATCAATGCCGATTTGCCAGACTTTGAAAATGTACTCAAACAACTAAATACAGGTGCATCTTTAGAAGTGTCGGGCGTGTTGGTAGCGTCACCGGCGAAAGGGCAGCGAATTGAATTAAAAGCTTCACAAGTACAAGTTTACGGCGAAGCAGACCCGCAAACTTATCCGCTGCAAAAAAAGCGCCATTCATTAGAATTTTTGCGGACAATCGCCCATTTGCGACCGCGTACAAACACCCACGGCGCTGTGTTTCGAGTCCGCAATGCTTGTTCGGCGGCGGTACATCAATTTTTTCAAGAACGCGGCTTTTTGTGGGTTCACACTCCGATTCTTGCTGCTAGTGACTGCGAAGGTGCGGGGGAA
>JBBSNU010000129.1:0-9920 GCA_038260455.1 Chroococcales cyanobacterium
CTCTGAAACTTGAAGCTAGATATTGTCTATTATCAGGACAAATAATTTGTTATTCGACATATGGAGAATAGCGGACTCGAACCGCTGGCCTCTGCGGTGCGATCGCAGCGCTCTACCAACTGAGCTAATTCCCCTGATTGAGTTTTAATTTAGCATTTTAGATGCTGGATTGCCGAATCTAAAAGGCTTACAGGTCTTGCTTGCTCTCACGTTCGCAGACCGTTACCTACACTAGCACGTAATTGCTAAAAACGTCAAGTGTTTTGCGCTGCCGGCTCAGTGGGGGCGATCGAGCAAAGTGCCCCCACTCTGTCCAACTCTAAATCAGCAAAATAGTCCACCGTCCAATTGGCTTGGCGCTGGATCATGTGAAACGGGTAAGTGTGAGTCACCCCCGCTACCTGAATCCCCGCTTTTTTCGCCGCTTCAATCCCCGCAAAAGTATCTTCTAGCGCCAAACACTCGATCGCCCGCAAGTTAAAACCGGGATATTTCTGGTTGAGAAGTTCCACAGCCAACAGATAGCCGTCGGGTGCTGGTTTGCTCGCCGTCAAGTCGTCGCCTGCGACAATTAACTCAAAGTTTGCTGCCAAACCGGCCCGATCTAACACCAATTCTATATCCGATCGCATTGCCCCGCTAACTACAGCCATTTTCAGTCCGGCGGCCCGAATTTTGTCAATAAATTCTGCCAAACCCGGATAAATCGGCAGTTTCTCCAAAGTATCTATTTGAGCTTGGTAAGCTTCGGCCTTGCGCTGCAGCAGTCGATCGAGGTATGTTTCTGTTAGATATCGTCCTCGGCGCTTTAGCAGTTCGGTAATGCAAGCGCGATCGCTCCTTCCCAAACAAATTTCTCGAAACTCCCCACGTTTGAGCTGGAGATTTTCATCGAGCATCAATTGATCGATTATTTTCTCGTGAATTGGCTCGTCATTAACAATCACGCCATTAAAATCAAATAAAACTGCTTTTAGAGTCATTATAAGAAGGAAGAAGGAAGAGGGAAGAAGGAAGAAGGAAGAGGGAAGAAGGAAGAAGGAAGAGGGAAGAGGGAAGTTATACCAATTATTCAAAGTAAAAGGGCGGTTATAAACCGCGTCTACAAAGGCAAAACCCACCTCCGTGGGTTAAAAAACCTTGATTTTTTCTTAGCCCACGGAGGTGGGCTTTGTTTGTGTAGCCGCGGTTTATAACCGCTGGGGCTTAAGTTGACTTTTTTAAATTGGTATCACTAACAATACATCAAGCCGGTGCCGGAAAGCCTTGTAAATCGCCCTCAAAATCAGGAGTGCGATCGCCCAAATTCGACACCTGCGCCTGACGCACCGGCTCGAAATCTTCTCCCGGAAGAGGTTTCACGCCCTGCGTCACCTGATGTACCCACCAGTGCTCCTGAGTTTGCACCGCAGCAAATCCTGCCGCCCCCATCCAAGCATCGACGCTACCAGCCGCATAAGACTTAATATAAGGTTCTTCAAAGATATCAGTCAGCCACTCTGTCTGCCGCAAAGTTTTTTGATTTCCGTCCAAAATTGCCACTTGTCCCCCAACCTTCAGCAGTCGGAAACTTTCTCGCAAAATTGCCCGCGATACAGCAGGCGGCGTTTCGTGAAACAACAAAGAAGCTGCGACTAAATCGAAGCTGGCATCGGGAAAAGCAACGCTTTCGGCGTTTCCGTGCAACCACTCGATATTTAAGCCGGCTTTTTGCGCTTTCATTTCGGCAACTACCAGCATATAAGGCGACAAGTCCAAGCCGACAACTTCCGCTTGTGGAAAAGCTTGCTTGAGCATGAGCGTTGTCGAACCCGTGCCACATCCCAAATCGATAATTCGGCGCGGTTTCACTCGCACAGCGTCAATTAAGCCTTGTCTGACGACTGTTTCGTGGGGAGGCAAGACATATTGGGTAATTGGATCGTAGGAAACGGCAGCACTCGGATTTAGGTAGCCGTTTTTGATGCCGTGAAAGTTTTGGCTGCTGTAATATTCGGGATAAACTAGGTTGGGTTGTCGGTGGCGATCGCCCGCTGTTTCCCAGTCAATACCTTCGTAGAGTCGTTTCAGTGCTTCTTCGTCGATCGCCAGTCGGATCAGTGGCGACAAAAAGCGATCGAAAATTGTATCCTTACCAACAGCCATAAAACTCCTTTCACAAAAACTCTTTTTATTGTAGCCAACAGCAGTAAACTTAGCATTAATTAAAGCTGTTTGTCTCCTCGAACCTCTATCCATTACCTCCCCTACATTGCTCGTTGCCCAACTTCCCTCTTCCTGCTTGCTTCTTGCTGCTCGTTACTAATCGGAATTTTTATCAAAAACTCCGTCCCGCCAGCCGGAGGTTGAGAAATTTTGATGCTACCGCCGTGTCCGTCCACTACAATTTTGTAGCTAATTGCTAATCCCAAACCAGTCCCTTGCCCAACTGGTTTTGTAGTAAAAAATGGGTTAAAAACTTGATCTTGAATGTTGTCGGGAATGCCCGGGCCGTTGTCGGTAATCGCCACTTTCAGAAATTTACCGCCATTTTCTCGAATTACTCCCGTGCAAATAGTAATAATTTTATCCAGGCGATCGATCTCGTTCAAAGCATCCATCGCATTGCTCAGCAAGTTCATAAACACCTGATTTAGCTGAGACGGATAGCAGTCTACTAAAGGCACTTTTCCGTATCTTTTGACTATATAAATGCCATTTTTGATTTTGTTGGAAAGCAGCAGCAAGGTATTTTCCATGCCTTCGTGAATGTCCGCCTGCTTTTTGTCTGATTCATCGAGGCGAGAAAAGTTGCGTAAAGAAAGAACTATGCTGCGAATGCGTTCGGTTCCTATTTTCATAGAATTTAATATATGCGGCAAATCTTCCTCGATAAAATCTAGTTCGATTTCTTCGGTAAACTCGGCAATTTCTGGGGGAACTTCTGGGAATGTTTGTTTGTACAAACTCACCAACTCTAATAAATCTTTAGTATATTTGGTGGTGTGAGGCAAATTAGCCGAAATGAAGTTAACCGGGTTGTTGATTTCGTGCGCTATCCCCGCCACCATTTGACCCAGGGATGACATTTTTTCGCTCTGTACTAAATGGGTTTGAGTCTTTTTCAGTTCGTGTAAGGCACTATTGAGCAGTTTTACTTGGTCTTGGGTTTGAGTGTAAAGGTGAGATTGATTAATGGCGATCGCCAATTGGTCTGCTACAGCTTTTAATAGTTGAATTTCCTCCCCGCTCCAAAACCACTGAGTAGCGTGGCTGCAAATTAAATAACCCTGTCGCTGGTTTTGAGTCGGGACAGGCACGGCTAAATAGCTATTAGCTTTCAGTTCGAGCGGTTGACTTGTACCCCGAGTCCAAGTGTCGGCCATAAAAATAATTGGCTCGGATTGGTCGCTCCCTACTGACAAATTTCCCACCAAGTAAGGCTCAAAGTTTATGGCTTGTGTCGGACAATCAAATTGGGAACATTCCCACAAAATTTGTAAAGTTTTGTTTTGCGGTTCGTACCAACCAAAAGCCGATCGTTCTAGATGCAGCAAATTTATTATTTCTTCGACTGTACTTTGCACGATTTTGTCTAATTCTAGAGAAGCGCGAATGCGTCCAGCAATCCGGTTGAGCATGGCTTCTCGCTCGGCTCTGGCGCGATTGTTTTCCGAGGAATAAATTAGCCAAATTGCTGCTAGCATTGCCGGGACGAGCAGTCCGACGACGACGGATGTCAGCAAATTTAATGCTTGCAGTTGGGATTCAATATTTTCGCGGGGAATTATTAAGGCCATCGACCAGTTCACTTCCTGGAGGGGAGCGTAGACCGCATACACCCATTTGTTATCTATTTTTACCAGTTCGATGTTCGTCTGGCGATCGATCATGTGCCGCGCAATTGTGGAGAGTGCGGAATCTTGTGACTGTAAAAAACTTGGAGCAGGCAGATCGCTATTTCCGATTAAGTTATTGTTGGGATGAACAATTGGCACTCCTTCTGAATTGAGCGCAAAAGCATAACTCTCGGAACCGTAATGCAGGCTGTTAGCAACATTTGCTACTCTGTCTAATTTAATGCTGCCCGAGAGGACTCCAATTACTTGATTGGGAGCCTGTGGCAAGGCCCAAATAGGAGCTGAAACGACGATCGTCGAAACTTGTGTACTGCGGCCGATCAGCGGGTCGGAAACGTTGATCTGCCCGGCCATTGCTTTTTTAAAGTGTTGGCGGTCTTTGATGTTCGTGCGGTTGTCTAGAGTGCTGATTAGTGAGCCGTCGGGTTGAATTAATGACAGGATGAAATACTCTTTTAACCTGTATATTTCTCCTTGCAACCGGGGTTCGACTAATTCCCAATTGAGAGTGCGAACCTTTGGAGAGTAAGCGATGGTTTCTATTTCTGCTTTGCGGCTGCTGAGCCAGCGATCGATTTCATCGGTACCTTTTTGTAGTTTTAATAGTGCTATTTCCTTTAAATTGTCGATAATTAGTCCGCGCACAAAAAAATAGCTTACGCAAGCAGTTGTGCTAATGGTTAAAGCCGTGCTGCCGAGAATTAGCAGGGTCAGCATATGGCGGCGCTGCCGTCTGTGCTGCCAAAGACTTTGCAGTTGCTGCCAGCGCGATTGAGCGCTGATGCTGATGTTTTGCCAAAAATGGCGCAGTTTTTGCCCTTGGTGGGGCGGCGGCGCAGAAACTGGTCGGGCTTGATTTGCTGGTTTTTGCATCATCAAATGTTCTCGTCGAGAGTCAAATCGATCGAACGGCATTGGTCATTAGGCAGAATTAATATAAGGCCAGCAGTGAGGACTTGAATGGGAGCATCTCCGGCTCTGTAAAAAACATTTTTTTTCGAGTGCTGTTGGCCCCGAGCGAGACAGCACTACGATTATCCCACTTGAGTCCTCCTAGGTTTGGCCGATCGGGATGTGGATTTCTGGCTGCCAACTATTTTTATTTCGATCGCAAGATCGCATTCTATTTTGACATCAATTTTGTATTTTGACCTTTGAGTGTACTTTCTGGAGGTTAGTGCTTTACGATATATTTAATATCTATCTCGTTTGTATAACAAAATTTTTGTAAATAACACAGAGAAAATACGGAGTTTTTTAAATTAGCTATGTATTATAAATTATGGGCAAAACCGTATTGACAATTTTACCAATTTGCGCTGTGGCTTTAAGGAGAAATTTTTTCGTCTAAAGCTTTTTTGGCCAAGCGGGCTGCATAAACGGTGAGGGCGATCGTTGCTAGCAAACCAATGCCGTAGAGAGCCCACTCAGCAGCAGTGCGCGATCGCCCTTCGGCTCCGAGTGCCGCCAAACTCCCAGCCAGGGAACCGATATAAACATACATCACAGTTCCGGGAATCATGCCGATCCAAGATGCGAAAAAATAGTCCCTGAGAGATACCTGCGTGACTCCAAAAGCATAGTTGAGCAAATTAAACGGGAAAATTGGCGAAAGTCGCGTCAGCAGGACAATTTTCCATCCTTCAGAGGCAACTGCGGAGTCGATCGCCTGAAATTTGGGATTTCCTTCTATCTGTTTGGAAACCCAATCGCGAGTTAAATACCTTCCTATTAAAAAAGCGCAAGTTGCGCCCAAAACCGAGCCGAGGGAAACGCAAACTGTGCCGCCAACGACTCCGAAC
The DNA here is from genome assembly GCA_038260455.1 of Chroococcales cyanobacterium. GTDB lineage: Bacteria > Cyanobacteriota > Cyanobacteriia > Cyanobacteriales > Microcoleaceae > Microcoleus. Next base: position 5,642 of record JBBSNU010000129.1, read on the forward strand.
AAAACGCCAGAACCGAGAGTCAGCAAAGAACCGGGAATAAATAGAACCGTAGCGACAATGTAAATTAGAATAAAAGCTACCGGGCCCCAAGGGCCGAGACTGGCGATCGCCGAGAGTGCGTTTTTCAGAATTGCTTGAAAGTTAAAAAACTGTGCCGCAACAATCAAAACCGCAGCTAAAGCAATCCCTAAAAACAGTTTCCACCTTTGGGATGGCGGCGGATTTTTTTCATCGGGCGATCGCGAATCATTCATTGCTTAAAATCTCCATTCTCAATAATATGGGCATGGGGCATTGGGCCCAAAAGCATGGGGAATCGGGAATCGGGAATCGGGCCCAAGAGCATAGTTTCTTCCTTCTTCCTTCTTCCTTCTTCCTTTTTCCTTCTTCCTTCTTCCTTCTTTTTACCCTGAGCGAAGCCGAAGGGCCTTCTTCCTTCTCAAGTCAAAGTGCCGCCGCAGCTAGAACCGCAACCCGCCGTACAGCCGTAACAATAAGCAGCAGTTTGTACCTCTTGAATCACATCTAAACTGCCAGATTCCAGCAATTTAGCAACAGTTATCCTTTCCCCGCTGCGAGTTTTAGCCGGCAGATTTTCCATTTGGTTAAAATCGCAGTCGTAGACATTGCCCAAATAGTCGATCGACAATTCATTGCGGCACATTAAATGCTCCACAGTACCGGGATTAAAATTATCCTCCAAAAATTCCAGATAAGGCTTGTGAAGTTTCTTATGTTCTAAATGAAACTTAGTCCGTCCCACAGGCAAATTAGTAATCGTGAACAAGTGATTAAAACAAATCCCAAAATTTTCAGCTAAATAAACCTGATAATCTCGCTGTAACTTGCCTTGTTCCGCTGTTAGCGAAAACTTATCTGTTGTCGGCACTTGCGGATTGTACACCAAATCCAGAATCAAATTTGGGTTTTTCCCGTATCCCAACTGATTTAGCTTTTGCAGCGCCAGAATCGAACTGTCAAAAACACCGCTACCGCGCATTTTGTCAACATTGTCAGCTTGGTAGCAGGGAAGCGAAGCAACTATTCTAAGTTGGTGTTGCGCGCAATATTCGGGAATATCTTCAAAACCCTTTTCAAAGTAAATCGTCAAATTAGAACGAACAATTACCTCTTTACCTGTTGCCCTGGCTGCTTCCGCCAGCGGTTTAAAACCGTAAAGCATCTCGGGAGCGCCGCCAGTGAGGTCAATAGTTTGAATTTGAGGAAAACGGCGAATGATTTCGATTAATTGGTCGCATATTTCCGGGGAAAGTTCTTCTGTTCGTGTTGGGCTAGCTTCTACGTGACAGTGAGTGCAAGCGAGGTTGCAGCGTTTGCCGAGATTAATTTGTAAAACTGTAATCTGCTTTTTAGTTAAAGCTGAGTTGAGTTTGTTTTTGAAAGGCGTGATTGCAGTCTGAATCATGTGCTAAATTTTTCGGTCTGTGCTAGCAACGAATGTAGAGGCGTTCCGGCGGAACGCCTCTCATAATTTAGCACTAATTATCATACAATACAGTTCAGTTAACACTGTTGACCCCCCGGAGATCCCCCTAAATCCCCCTTAAGAAGGGGGACTTTGAGCAAGTTCTGATCCCCCCCTTTTTAAGGGGGGTTAGGGGGGATCTGCCTTCACCCAAGCGTATTGAATCATCATAGTCGTGGACGCATCAAAACCAAAGAAACCGGGTTTTTTACGGTTTTTGCGGGCTGTAACGCATCTTCTCGAAAAAAACCCGGTTTCTGACCACCCGTGTGTCGAGGACTATTAATCTTATTTGAGAGAGTCAACTAATTTTTCAACTCGTGCTTTAATTTCACCTCGAACGCGGTGAAAAGTTTCGATAGGTTGTCCGTCGGGATCATCGAGTTGCCAATCTTGAAATACTTCTCGCAATACCCATGCTTCGGGTAAATTCACGCCGCAGCCGCACAGAGAAATTACTGCGTCGTAGTCTTCTGCATTGAATTCGCTTAATGGGTTAGATGTTTGATCTGTGATATCAATGCCGATTTCTGACATGACTTGAATTGCTGTCGGGTGAACTCTGCTTGATTCTAAGCCGGAACTGGTGACGGCAATTTTGCCATTTCCGATGGTTTTAGCGAATCCTTCTGCCATTTGCGATCGGCAGGAGTTTCTTTTGCAAACGAACATTACTTTTTTCATGGTTTTTGCTACTTATGATATGATGTTCTCTCGATAAAATTGGTTCGTAGTGAGGACTTTAGTCCGCATCAATCAGAGGACTAAAGTCCTCACTAGGAACGCGGCCCGATCGCCTTAATTAACTTCAAGGGCGCGATTTGCTAGGGCGATCGCCTCCTTAGCGGCTTGTTCTTTGCGTTCGCTGTGGCGATCGGTCAAATAGTCCGTTTGCTCCCGCAACAACATGGTAAATTTATAAAGTTCCTCCATTACGTCGATCGCCCGATCGCGGAAAGGCGAATCCTTCATCGTCCCATCCTCATTAAACTCCTGATAAGCCTTAGCAACCGAAGACTGATTAGGAATCGTAAACATCCGCATCCAGCGGCCCAAAATCCTCAAAGTATTAACAGCATTAAAAGACTGCGAACCGCCGCTGACTTGCATCACCGCCAAAGTGCGGCCTTGAGTTGGTCTGACAGCCCCAATACTTAAAGGAATCCAGTCAATTTGATTTTTCAAAATGCCCGTAATATTGCCGTGCATTTCGGGACTAGACCACACTTGACCCTCCGACCACAAACTCAATTCCCGCAATTCCTGAACCTTCGGATGCGTATCGGGAACGCTGCCATAAATCGGCAATTCCAGAGGATTGAAAAACCGAACTTCGGCACCGAAGCCCTCAATAATTATAGCTGATTCTTCTGCTAACAAACGGCTGTAAGAACGCTCTCGCAAAGAGCCATATAAAAACAAAATTCTCGGTTTGTGCGTGAATCTTTCCATGATATTTTTAATTAAAATCCCGAAATCCGTTAGATAATTGTCGGTAAACAGCGACTGCTAACTGCGCGCCCCAAATCGGAGCAACCCAGTAAACCCAGTGGTGTTCCCAAATCCCACCAATTAACGCAGGCCCGAGCGATCGCGCCGGATTCATGCTCGCTCCGGTAATCGGCCCCATAAATGCAGCTTCTAAGCCTACAGTTAACCCAATTGCTATCCCAGCAAAGCCGATATGAGCGCGCCTATCAAGTCCCGAACCTAGAATCACAAACATCAGGATAAAAGTCAGAACTGTTTCTAAAATTAGAGACTGCAACCAGTTGCCGTTAAGAGGGATAGTTGCACCGAGATTTGCTACTTTTCCTAAAGTAATTAACAGCAGCGCGGAAGCTGCGATCGCCCCCGCACACTGCGCCAAAATATAAGGCAAAACTTTGTATTTTGGGAAAAACCCGCTCGCCCAAAATCCTAAAGTTACGGCTGGGTTAAAGTGCGCGCCGCTGATATGCCCGATCGCGTAAATCATCGCAGCTACAACCGCACCAAATACAAAACTAACGCCCAAATGAGTTAAAGAACCACCGCTAATTTTGTTAACCATCACCGCGCCAGTGCCGGCAAAAACTAGAATAAACGTACCGAGGCCTTCGGCGATCGCTTCTCGGCTGCAATCTCTCGCCCCTGAAGCTAACTTCTTTGCTGTTGCACCCATTGCTATCAACTCATTGGTTCAAATATATCATATCAAAAAAACTTGATATGTCAACCCTCTTGGTTCGTAGTGAGGACTTTAGTCCGCATCAAGACAGGACTGAAGTCCGAACGATCAAACCAATATGCGTCAACTCTCTTGGTTCGTAGTGAGGACTTTAGTCCACATCAAGACAGGACTGAAGTCCTAACTACAAACCAATAGCAGTTACTTTAGGGGACATGATATTACTTATCAAAAAATATTGATGGGTCAACCCGCGTCAGCACAAGGGCGCGCCGGCAGCATCTGACTGAACCGGCGGTATTCGGCGAGGTACTGTTCGAGGGCGACAAACTGAGCTAAATTGAGGCTGTAGTAGACCCAGCGGCTTTCTTGGCGACTGCGAACTAAACCGGCTTCTTTTAGAGTTTTGAGGTGGAAAGAGAGTTTAGACTGAGGAACAGAAAGCCGATCGCACAAATCGCAAACACACAACTCCTGTTCCCGCAGCAACTCCAAAATCTGAATCCGCAGGGGGTCAGAAAGCGCGTGAAAGCCAGCCGAAACAAGTTTTTCGGAAATCTGCAGTTGAGAAGTGCGATCGGGCGCAATTTGAGAATTTTTCACCATCAATTATAGGAGAAGGA
>JBBSNU010000130.1:0-9830 GCA_038260455.1 Chroococcales cyanobacterium
ACTTCGTTAACAATGGCAGTTTTGCCAATGCCGGAAAAACCCGCCACCAGCATTAACTCGCGCCTTCCCTCGTTCCCAGGAAAAGTCTCGCAACCAGAGATGCGATCGAACGCTGTCAATAATTGGGCAACTTCGGTTTCTCTGCCGTAGAGTTTCTCTGGTATGATGAACCGATCGCACACATCCCGCCGCGCGATCGCAAAGCTTTCTATTTTACCACTTTCTTCTAATTGACGCAAACAAAATTCTAAATCAAATTTCAGCCCCAAAGCACTCTGATAACGGTCTTCGGCATTCTTCGCCATCAATTTCATCACGATGTCCCACAGAACTTGGGGAATTTCTTCCCTTCTGTTTTCGCCAAGGGGCGGCGGTTGTTTGGCAATATGAGAGTGTACCAATTCCATCGGATCGTTAGATTGAAACGGCAACTCTCCGGTCAGCAATTCATAAAAAGTGACACCCAAAGAATAAAAATCTGTGCGGTAGTCAATACCGCGATTCATCCTTCCTGTTTGTTCAGGAGACAAATAGCTTAGTGTCCCTTCTAGCACGTTGGGACTCATCAGCATTTGAGTTTCTCGCGGTAGCAAAGATGCAATACTAAAGTCAATTAGTTTGACTTGTTTAGTCTCAGGATTAATCAGAATGTTGGCGGGTTTAATGTCTTTGTGAATGATGCGGTGGCGGTAAAGTATATCTAATGTATTGCTCAGGTCGATCGCTATTGGGAAAAACTCAACCAGAGATTGCACCGTTTTTCCTTCCCCTGTCCATTGGTTCACAGAAATGCCCCCGAAGTCTTCCATAATCAGCGCATAGCCATTCCGGTAGGCTTCCAAGCTGTAGGTTTGAATGATTCCGGGCAAATTCAGGTTTTTGGTGATCGTGTATTGATTGCGAAAATGCAAGAGTTCGCTAAAGCTGGGATACTCGTTTCGCAACACTTTGATGGCGACCGGCTTTTGGTCGCAGAGGCGAATTCCGCGATAAACTAGGGTGCGAGTGCCTGAGTAAATTCGAGCGAGAATTTGATAGCCAGTTAGTTCTATCATAACAATAATTATTTTGCTATTAAAATATTTTGTCTTACTATTATAATCTAGTGCAAATCAGATTCTTCCTTCGTCTTAATACTTAAAAATATAACAAATTTCGCAGCCCGCGAACAGCTAACCGTTAACAGTTAACCGGATTCGGTTAACCGTTAACAGTTAACCGAATTCACTTAACCGAATTCATTCTGGTTTTCAAGGCATCTCGCGCTTGTTCTCGATCGTCAAAATGGACTTTTTCGGTGCCCAAAATCTGATAATCTTCGTGTCCCTTTCCTGCAATCAGCACGCCATCTCGCGGTTTAGCGTCCATAATAGCAGTGCGAATTGCTGCCGCGCGATCGCACATGACGACGGGCTTTACGGTGGCGGGAATTCCTGCGAGAACATCTTCCAAAATGCGATCGGGATTTTCGGTACGCGGATTGTCGGAAGTAACAACGGCTAAATCGGCCAATTCTGCCACGATTTTACCCATAATTGGACGTTTCGTGCGATCGCGATCGCCACCGCAACCAAACACACAAATCATTTTGCCGGGAATAAACGGCCGCGAAGCCTTCAACAAGTTCTCCAAACTGTCAGGAGTGTGCGCGTAATCGACAATCACGCTAATATCTTGGTCGGGACTAATTTGCACCCGTTCCATCCGTCCCGGTACTCCCGAAAACTGAGATAATTTCTCCACAATTGCGGACAAATCTAAACCCAATTCTAAAACAGCACCGACAGCAGCCAACATATTTGATAAATTGAACTGACCGACTAAAGGCAAAACAAAAGCAGTTTCGCCCTTGGGAGTGTGCAGCATTCCCTTAACTCCGTCGGGCTGATATTGTAAATCTGAAGCATACAAATCAGCAGTTTTGTCGGTAGTGCTGTAACTCCAAATTTTATCTGATTTTAAACTTTCAACAATCCGCCGTCCGTAGGCATCGTCAATATTAATGACCGCGCGATTCTTGAGATAATCCGAACCGAACAACAGAGATTTTGCCTCAAAATAATCTTCCATATCGCGGTGATAATCGAGATGGTCTTGAGTCAAGTTTGTAAACACAGCAACTTCAAAAGTACATCCCAAAACTCGCTGCTGTGCTAAAGCGTGGGAACTGACTTCCATCACACCGTGTTTGCATCCGGCGGCTACAGCTTCTGCTAGTTGTTTTTGTAGGTCAACTGCAAAAGGTGTGGTGTAAAGTGCAGTTTGTTGGAAACCGGGCCAGCGAGTGTAAAGCGTGCCGAAAATCGCGGTTGACAACTGCATTTGATTGAGCAGAAATTCGATTAAATGAGTTGTGGTAGTTTTGCCGTTGGTACCGGTAACGCCGACAAGTTTTAATTTATTAGCTGGATTGCCGTAAAATGCGGTTGCTATTTGACCGCAAACTTGAGACATATCGGCTGCTGCGATGACGCAGGGAACCTCTTCTAGCCCCCCCTTGCTAAGGGGGGGTTGGGGGGGTGTTTTCTCGGCTGCTTGGGTGGAAATTATGGTGGCAATTGCACCGCTGGCGATCGCGCTTTGCCAAAAATCTCCTCCATCTACGCGACTTCCCGGCATTCCCAAAAACAAATCGCCCGCCTGACAAGCGTGGGAATTAGTGGATAAACCCTTGACTTCGGCATCGAGGGCGGGATGTTTGGTGTCAAAGGAAATGCCGGGAAGTGCTGCTAATAATTCTCTCAATTTCATCTGAAAAACTCCTCACTTGGATGTCTTGAATATGACTGGTGCAATTGTTTTAGCCAGGGGAGCATCTCATTTTTGTAAAAAGCATTTTTTTATTATAGTGCGAGCGTCCCCCCTCGCGATTTGTACAATACGCGAGCGGGGACGCTCGCACTATAATGCAAAATACAGATGCTCTCTTAGCCAGTCTGGGTGTGGCTTTGCAGTGCTTGGCGGTGCGCGTCCCACACAGCTATTCTGTGCGCGGCGCGTACCCCGATGCCAGGATTAAAACCTGAGTTTTTGCGTAAACCGTCTTATTTTGATCGATCAATTTGCAAATATTTCTGTAACATTTGCTCCAATTGGGCGACACTGCAACGGGGAGAAGGACGGGGTAACATTTCTTCATGGGAGAATGCAGCATCGCCAGCAGAATTTATTGGCTGAGGCTGCACTTTAAACAAAACTGGAACTTCGTACTGATAAGCTTGAAACCAGTCATCGCGTTCGGTAATGTCTCGTACTTCCAATTGAAACTTGATGCTTTCAATCTGTTCGAGTTTTTCTTGCAACCCTTCGCACAAATGGCATCCGGGTTTGCTGTACAAAATCAATCGCATCATTAGAGTAAGATTAAACTAGATATTAAATTCTCAAACCTGCGATCCTCTTCGAGGGCTTCGCTAACGCAAGTTGACGAACCCAACGCGAGTAAGACGCAACTCACGGCTTTATTGGTCGCAATGCGCGATCGATGTTATCTTAGCATTGACGGCGAACCGATTACCGCGCTTGACAATCAAAACACTACAACCCCATCCCTCTCTTTCTTCTCTTCCTCTGTGTCCTCTGCGCCTCTGCGGTAAAAAAATAAATCTAGTTCACCAATGAAAGAGTTAAATTTATTCACACCACCTAATTGTAAACTTAACCTTGACTAATAAATCAAGCTTTAGTATAGTATATAAATAGCCCTACATAAAGGAGGCAGTATGGACTGCACCGAATACGCAGAAGCCAAGCGAAAAGCAGCTAAAAAAATTAGCGCCGATATTCGAGAACGTTGGAACAATCGCATCGTCACGCGGGAATTGCACTTGATGGGTGAAGCGGGGGCGGTGCAGTATTTGGCTGATTACGGGCGCGGCATCGGTACGGCAAAAGTTATTGGTTTTGCACTGTGCGCTGAGTCGGAAGGATACCCGGAAATGGCGGTGGGGTTTTGGAAAAAAGCGTTTGAGTTGGAAACTGGAGAAAAGCCGACTAACAACACTCAAAGCCAGTCTACCACCAATGGTACTCCTGCGGCAAAATCAAAGGCTGCTGCCAAAATAGAGACTGCAAACAATCCGATTGTTCCCGAATTGCCGTCGCACTTGCAGCCGGGAAGGATTGTGACGATGCAGCCGGTGGACGCGCCGAGTGAACGTTCTTATTACATAGAAAACCCTGATTATTGGGGACAGCCAAAACGCGACGGCAATCGAGTAGTTGTCATTGCGACGCCAGATAAAGTATACTATCAATCGCGATCGACTAATCTGCGACAACAAGCATCAATTGCGATCGATCGCGCATTAACAGACACAGCCGCTCAAATTGGCACCTTTGTTTTAGACGGCGAACTGTATTACAAAAGCTGTACCGGCAGCGAACACCGCACGGGCGCGCAAGCTGCTACAGTTAATATAGAAAGCAGTTTTCCGACGACCCAGCCCACGGCAGTTTATGCCATTTTCAAATGTTTGTTTTCCCACGGCAAAGATTTGACTGGGTTGGCGGAATCCGAACGAATTGCCGCCGGAGTTGCAGTTGGCGAATTGCTGGTAAGTTTATCTTCAGAATTTGAAATTGTACCGACATATCGCACCACTGCGGAAAAACTTTTACTAGCCAATCAGCAGGAATCTGAAAATAGAGAAGGCGAAGTTTGGGTTTTGCACAACTGCTGTTATGTCGGCGGTAAAGATGTTAAGAAATTTCCGATGGTGCGGACTAAATACTGTCAGGAATACGACTTATTTATTGTCGGGTTGACACCGACTAAAGTTGCGGGGCGGCCATTTAGTGCGATCGAAGTCGCGCAAGAAATTGCGGGCAAATTAGTGCCGATAGGAACAGTGGGAACGGGCTTTAGCGGCGCGGAAATGCAGGAAATTGCCCGACTCTATGAGGCTAACCCTCGCGGAGTTAAAATTAAAGTGCGATCGCAGGGATTGACGGAAAGCGGCAAACTGTGGCACGCGCGATTCCTGGAATTATGTTAATTTGGTAGGGAAACGGCATTGCCGTGTCCCTACCAAAATATGCGAATTTAAACAAATATTATCACACAAAATCAGCCGAGGACAAATCAATGGTTATCAGCAAAAACAATTTCTACATTTCACCAGAAGAGTACCTAGAAGGCGAACGAGTAAGTCCCATCAAACACGAATACAGACGCGGACACGTTTATGCAATGACTGGTGCAAAAAAGCCCCATATCATTATTTCTAGCAACTTAATCATGCTGCTAGGGACACATCTTCGGAATTCGCCCTGCTTAGTTCTCACATCAGATATAAAAGTCCGATTGGAAGAGGCAAATTGCTATTACTACCCCGATATAGCAGTTACTTGCGATGAAAGAGAGATAAATTCCACCGAGGATTTTATCCTGTATCCGTCTTTGATTGTGGAAGTCTTGTCGCCGTCAACAGCAACCTTTGATAGAGGTGATAAATTTGCCGATTACCAAACTGCATCGAGTTTGCAGGAATATGTACTTATCAATCAATCCGAAATCAAAATTGAATGTTTTCGACTCAATGCTGAGGGAAATTGGGTTTCTCAGATTTACAGACAAGGAGATGAGTTAGAGTTGACAAGTATAGATTTTCGCTGCCCGATCGCCCAAATTTATCAAAAAGTCCCCGGCATGATATTATGATGTATGAAAAAACTTTTTCAGCCCCGCAATCCTCTGGTTCGTACCTTCGCCCAAAGCTTAAAACGCTACTGTCCCGACGCGCAAAATTTGCTAAATTCGGGTGCAATCGAAACGGAAATCGACTTATTTAAAAAACGTTACCAACAATCGCTTCCCGAAACATTTTATGATTTTTATCGCTGGTATAACGGTTCGGCTTATGAAAGTTCAGAAAATAAGTGGCTGTTGCCTTTTGAACACGGCAGGAGTATTTTATCTTTGGCATCTATTGTGAAGGAGAAAAAATTTTGGGACACCCAGAGTCAAGTTAATTTTCAAGAATGGCGGCCCGGAGAATATTGGAACAAAGCATGGATTCCGTTTATGAAAGTAGATGATTTGTGGCTGCGGGTTGTGGATACAAAAGGCTGTTTTGACGGTGTTCCCGGACAAATTATCAGTTTTGAGTGCAAAAACGAACCTTTGAGAAGCATTGAATGCGATTCCTTTGATAAGTGGCTGGAAACTGTTATTGCCAAAATTGAGTTAGAATGTTTGTTTAAAGAGTTTCATGAAATCGGGTTGGAGGAAGAAAAGGCAATTTTTGCGATCGATAAACGCATCAATCCCAATCGACACAGCGTCGAATTAGCACCTAGAAACACATAAAATACTTGATAAATTTAGGACAAAATTCCTTGCCACAAACCTCAATTACAACTCACAAAGAAAACAATGATTAAAATTCTTCACCTTTCAGACATCCACATGGGAAGCGGCTTTTCCCACGGCCGCGTTAATCCAGAAACTGGCTTAAATACGCGGCTGGAAGATTTCGCGGCTACCTTGGGTAAATGTATGGACAGGGCAATTTCTGAACCCGTAGATTTAGTTATATTCGGTGGCGATGCTTTCCCAGATTCAACGCCGCCACCGTTTGTAAAAGAGGCTTTTGCGCGGCAGTTTAGTCGCTTAGTTGACGCGCAAATTCCGACGGTTTTGCTAGTAGGAAATCACGACCAACATTCTCAGGGACAGGGTGGCGCGAGTTTGGGGATTTATCGGACTTTGGGGATACCTAAATTCATTGTAGGCGATCGCCTGGAAACTCACCTCATACAGACCCGTAATGGAGCCGTACAGGTGGTTACGCTGCCTTGGTTGACGCGATCGACCTTAATGACGCGATCGGAGACAGAAAGCCTTTCTATGGGCGATGTTAACCAATTATTAACCGAAAAACTGACGATCGCAATGGAAGGCGAAATCCGCCGCCTCAACCCCGAAATCCCCACCGTACTATTAGCACACTTAATGGCAGATAAAGCGAGTTTAGGTGCAGAAAGATTTTTAGCAGTTGGTAAAGGTTTTAACATTCCAGTTACGATGCTAAAACGCCCTTGTTTTGACTACGTTGCCCTCGGCCATGTCCACAAACACCAAAATCTCAACGCTAGCAATGATCCGCCCGTAATTTATCCCGGAAGCATCGAACGAGTTGACTTTAGCGAAGAGAAAGAAGACAAAGGCTTTGTGTTAGTTAATTTGGAACGTGGGAAAGCCGAATGGGAATTTTGCGCGTTACCCGTGCGAGTGTTTCTGACGATTAAGGTAAACGTGTCTGAATCGGAAAACCCGCAAGCTGACTTGGTCAAAGCTATTGGGAAGAAGGAAATCCAAGATGCTGTCGTGAGATTGATCTACCAATTGCGATCGGAACAATTAGACTTAATAGATAACGCAGAATTGCACGCACTTCTGGGCGAAGCCCACAGCTACACAATCCAGCCGGAATTAGTCAGTCAGCTAGCGAGGCCGAGGTTGCCGGAATTGAATGCTAATAATAGTATAGAACCGTTAGACGCTTTGAAAACTTATTTAGCAAGTCGGGAAGATTTGAAAGATTTTTCTGAGAGTATGTTAGAAGCCGCGCGGGATTTGTTGGGCATTGAAGAGGAAGTTTTAGTCGAATTTTAGGTAATATCATGTCTAACAAATTAACCATAATACTTGTAGGGGCGGGTTCACCAACAATCTGTGATTCAAATCCACAATATCTAGAAACCCGCCCCGACGGGCTACACCGCCCTAAACCTACAATTTAACCCCCAAAAACCTCACCCGCAGCCAACCGAGTCCCATTGGCAAAATCCACGCCAGACTGCACCTTTTTCCCCGCCAACTGTACCTCTCGCAATAATAACAAACCATCGCCAGTTTGGACGATCGCCCCCAAGCCCTTCACAACCTTAACAACCTCCCCATTTGCGCCCGACAACTGGGCTAAAAGCGGCCAATCGCGTTCCAAAACCCTCAACTCCGGCGGCATTTGCAGCCAATATTCCGGCCCCACGGGTACAGTTGCGATCACTTTCAGAGAATTACCGCGAAAAGTCGTCGTGCAATCGGGGAAAAAACCCCTAACTTGATTATGAAGAGCGATCGCACTTTGCGACCAATCCAGCACAAAATCCGCCGTTTTAATCATCGGCGCATGAGTCGCCTCAGCATCATCTTGAGGTACAGATTTAATTTCCCCATCCCTCAATCCAATCAAAGTTTCCACCAACAAATCCGCCCCAACATCCGCCAACCTATCCCCCAAAGAATCAGCATTATCCAACAGCGAAATTCCAGCAAAACTCTTCAACAACATCGCCCCCGTATCCATTCCAGCATCCATCAGCATAGTAGTAATCCCAGTCTCCTTTTCCCCATCAAAAAGACAGCGCTGAATCGGTGCCGCCCCGCGATACTTTGGCAAAATTGAACCGTGAACATTAACGCAAGCCAAACTAGGAATATCCAGAATTTCTTGAGAAAGAATCTGGCCGTAAGCCACCACCACAAAAACATCAGCCTCCGCTTCCCGCAACATAGCAATAGTTTCCGCATCTTTCTTAATTCGGCGCGGCTGAAAAACTGGGATAATGTGATTTAAAGCCACATCTTTAATAGGTGAAGACATCAATTTATTGCCTCTTCCCCGGCGCTTGTCAGGCTGAGTCACCACACCCACCACCTCAAATTCTGGATGACTCAGCAAACTGGATAAAGTAGGAACAGCAAAATCGGGAGTGCCAAAAAAAATAATTTTCATAGATTTTTAGTTAAGTAGAACGGCCAGAAAAAACCATAACATATTACAGGGGCGTGTTTAGCCAAAATCTATAGAACCCATTTGACATCTATTCCAGACTTATTACTATAACTAGGTTTCAGCCGAATCAGTAGAATCCTATATTTAGGCTAGAATAGTTGCTCTGTAAGGATTTTACAAAAGATGTCAAATGGGTTATATACGAAGAGTTGACTGTCCCAACTTGTTGATGATGTGAATCTAGGCCTGATGTTTGATGCGAGTCATGGTTTGGGTTACTGTCTGCCCGTGCAGCTTGAGATAAATCTGGTACAATGTCTGGTTGGTTAGTCTGGATAAAATTAGGCTGTTGAGAATAGTCCAGTAAATGATTTGGTGTTAAATTTAGGTCTGAATGTTGCACAGTCTGCGGCGTGTCGGTGTCTAAAGATTGCAGAAAATCATTGAGTTGAGATTGCGGGTTATTGTGTCCGGGATCTGGCAGGGCATTATTCATGGCGAGGCACCCAAATAATAACTATGTACCGATTGTAGTGGAAAAATCAAGAATTATCCAGGAATTACGCAAACTTTGATTGCACCAGAAAGAATTAGTTTAAAGCCTCTTTCTGTTAGGGAGAAATTCAAAGAAAACTATTGATTACGATCATCCTCTGCTTTCCAGCTATAATTCGCCCTCATCAGTCAACTGTCAACTGTCAACAGTTGAACAACCTCTAACCATCCGCGTCCATCCGCGTCCACCTGCGGTTAAAAAAAATCTTCTTCCCTGAAGGCAAATAAAAAATGATTTTATCCAAAATATCCAAAACAATTAAAATGCAATTCAAACTAATTTTATGCCTTTTGCTTACCTTAAATTTACTAATATTAAGCGGCTGCCAAAACACACCCAAAAACAGCGATACAATCGAAATAACACTGTGGCACGGCATCAATCCCCCGCCAAATCGCGACGTATTTCAAACCCTCACGGACAAATTTAACCAAACACATCCTCACATCCAAGTAAAACCAATTTACATCGGACAGCCAGACCAACAAATGCCAAAAATCCTCACAGCAATAGTAGGAAATGCACCGCCGGAT
>JBBSNU010000131.1:0-9791 GCA_038260455.1 Chroococcales cyanobacterium
AGCGTCCCCGCTCGCGAGTACAATACGCGAGCGGGGACGCTCGCACTATAATGCAAAACTGAGATGCTCCCAACCATTGATAATGCAGCGACTAAACGCCAGTCATCGCTTTGGTAGAATTTGTTTCAGTTAATTCTGTTAATTCTGCCAAGGAATGCGATCGCACTGCGCGAAACATCCCAAAGCGACATAGCCCCACACCAAATGCTAACCGCATTAGTAAAAGTGTCGGTACTTCTCGCAGAGACTTGATAAAACCCGATACACCAAAACGTACTAATCCGGCAGGTCTAGCTATACCTTGCCAGATAGAATCTATCCAAGAAGGAAGGGTTTCTTGCGTCCAATCTGCGGTGGTTACAGTGCCCTCCACAAACCCCGTTTCTTCTAACAGTTCTGAAAAGCCCTCGATGCTTGAAAAAGCCGGATGCGACCACTGATCTAGGAGTTGCTGCATTACGGGTTTCTCCCAAAAATTGAGAGGGATTTGGCGCGAGTCTCTTTGATTCCAGTCAGCCACAACCAGCACGCCACCAGGCTTGATCACCCTCATCAACTCTTTGGCAAAAACAGCTTTATCTGGCATATGGGGCCCTGCTTCGATCGACCAAACCACATCAAAACTCGCATCGGGAAACGAAAGCGCCATAGCATCATCCACCCGAAACTGCAGATCGAGTTCTGGAGGAGTTAATTCTTGAGCGCGTTTAACTTGCTGCGGGCTGATAGTAATTCCCGTCACAGCAAACTTATAATCCTGGGCCAGAATGCGGCTGCTTCCCCCAATTCCACAGCCCACATCTAGAACAGTAGTACCAGCAGGTAATCCATCTAAGCCGCCCCAACGCACCATTTCATGCACAAAATCGGATTTTGCTGTGAGGAAATCTTTCCGTTGTGGCGGCGATCCGTAATGGCCTAAGTGGATGTGTTCGCCCCAGTAAAATTCCAAAATCCCGTCTTCCGTCCACTCGTCGTAGGAGTTGGCCACAGAGTCGGATGATTGATAAGGGCGAGCCGTGATTAAATAGATCAGAAGGGCGATCGCCAGCAGTCCAAACAAAAGTCCAAATACCACAAATAAATTCATTTTTTCCTTTCTCTTATCATCTCAGGAGTTAGCACAAAATCCAACTTTGCGCGTTTTTGATTCAGGATGTCTATTTGTCGCGACAGACTACAGCGAAAAAGTTAGCGATTTATGGGCGATCGCCTAGTCTTTACTGTCACGAATAAGCTATTATCTGACTTAAAATCTATCAGCAATCAGTGAAATCTCATAGACTTGCGCTGCATAAGTCCTCGATCGATACATCAACCGCAGATGTCAAGCAGATCGACACAGATGCAACGCAGATGCTTTTCAGATAATTTGTGAATGAATGCCAGAGGTAAAATCAATATCTTTCTCATTCCCTAGAGCGATTTTGACCCCGAAAATCGGTTTTGTGCCGCGTACTTTTATCGTACCAGGCACTAAATTTTAGCAGAAAATCAAAGCTCTGGTGATTCACTGCGCTGCAAGTAAATCTTCAAGGCCCCAATATTCTATAGGGCGATCGACTAAATAATACTGAATTAACCATCATCTATGCCTCGCAGACGAAAAAGAACAGGTTTGCGATCGGCGGGTCTTCTGACTGAGAGACTCTACAATCTCATCACAGTTGCGGGACAGCAGCGGATTTGCACCGAATTTTCCCCGTTTCTTCCAACGCTGGTTTGTTGTTGGAACCGATTTTTGTACATATATGAGGTTATCACAATTTTGGCTTGTTTGCATCAAAAACTGTGAAACCTGTCAGCAACCTAACAAATTGCGGCACCAGAAGGCATTACTATGGTTTAGTGGTGGCAGGGGCGATCGACTCATATCGTCTCCGATTGATTGACAAACATAAGATAGGATCTGTGCGGACTTTAGTCCGCTCCCGGATTGCGGACTAAAGTCCGCACTACGAACCGTTTTTGTTAGGGTAATCGACCGGATATCATATCACCAATCAAAACCGCCAGATTAATTTAAGCTGATTAAAAATTAGGTTGCGAAAATCCGATGCTCCCCAAGAATAACGGCAAAAAGTTACGATTGTTGACAGGGTTCTTAGTCTCGCGATTTATTCGTTGGTTCGCAAGCGCGATCGGGCTATTTCTCAGTCTCTGGATCGTCGTACCAGCACCGACGCTGTTTTTGTACCCTTTGGCGGTGGGTGCACCAGAAATTAGTCCTTGGTTGGTGGGCCTAAATACGATCGCCCTTTTGCTGAATCTGCTCAAACGACATCCAGGCAAAGTCTACATTACTTTACTAATTTGTAACCTGTTCGCCCTAATTCTGAGCCTGCTTCCGCTGATGCAATTAACAGCAACGAATGCAGCGATAGCTACCGAAATGCCAGCAGTTTTAGGCACAAACTATTTAGCCACCGTTCCTCAAGCCCTGCGCGCGCAGCTACGCCCTCAACCGTTTATCCTAGCAGATGCCTTCCGGGGAATTCCAATTAGAGACGTGAGGAGCGATCGGGCTATTGTATTTGCCAACCCTGACGGAGTTTCACTGAAACTAAACCTTTACCGTCCGATGCAAATTGGCAAATATCCCGCGATAATCACGCTTTACGGAGGAGCTTGGCAAAGAGGTAATCCCGATTACAATGAAGAATTCAACCGCTACATGGCCGCGCGAGGTTATTGTGTTGTGGCAATTGATTACCGCCACGCTCCCAAATATCAGTTTCCGGCTCAGCTTGAAGACGTGCAAGCCGCTCTTTCCTACATCAAAACTCATGCCGGTGATTGGGAAATAGATCTCGATAAAATTGCTCTGATGGGAAGGTCTGCAGGTGCCCATTTAGCAATGCTAACTGCTTACGGTTCAAGCGCGCTTCCCGTCAGAGCAGTGGTGAATTATTACGGCCCCAATGACCTGATTCGGGGATACAATGACCCACCTTTTCCTGATGCGATCGATGTTCGAGCCGTCTTGCGTGCCTTTCTCGGAGGAACGCCAGAGGAACTCAAGGAGCTTTACCGTCAGGCTTCTCCCATCAATTATATTAAACCGAATCTTCCCCCTTCTCTACTGGTTTATGCAGGTGGCGACCATATCGTGCAGGCTAAGTTTGGGCGATCGCTCTACGAACGATTACGCGCCACGGGCAATCGTGCTATTTTGCTCGAAATCCCTTGGGCTGAACACGCCTTTGATGCAGTTTTTAATGGGCCTAGCAATCAATTAGCTTTGTATTACACAGAACGTTTTTTAGCTTGGGCTTTGAAGTCTTCCGATTACCAATTCATCCCACTTCCCAAAACCAATGCAGCTCTATAAATCAAAACGTTTCATATCCTGTCCCATCGATTTTTCTAAAGATATGCTATAGATGAAGTCTGAGCCCCCCGATGCTTTGGGGGGGTTGGGGGGGTAATATCTAGCGCTACTTTATGAAATTGGTATTATACCATTTTTCTAAAGATATGCTATGGATGAAGTCTGAGCCCCCCCTTACTAAGGGGGGGTTGGGGGGGTAATATCTAGCGCTACATGAAATCGGTATTAAGTGAACCCTATGGGGATTTATAGGGATTCAAAAGTAGCGGTAAAGCCATCCAAAGTCAAGCATTCTTCCATAAAATCCTCTACATCATTGACATTTTCAAGTTTATATTCCATGATGCGTTCACCGTCGCCCTTCATCTTTTTAGAAGAAATAGGCGTGGCCGGATATTTTTCAGCGATCGCTTTGAAAGCTTTAGAATGAATATCCCAGCTTGCTGCAGAACATTTAACAATTAAAAGCCACACTATCGAATTCCTCCTAGGGTTTGGTTTACTAATATTCCCAATTGCAATTGGGTTCACAAAGCAGATAAATCTAGCGATTCTGTAGTTTGGAAAAACGCTAAAAGCCGAGCCACAATGCGAGCGACACCACCATTAACATTAGACTCAACATTCAAAGCCATCACCGGATCGTGCAACGATAAACGTAACAAAAACCAGCCGGATTCGCTAGCTGACGTGCAAGAAATTCGCACACCTTCGTAATTATTGGGAACGATTTGCCAGTCGGCTTGCGTTGAGGTAAAATCTTGCAATTTTTCAATAACGGCCTCTCCCAGAACTTTGAAATCATCCACATTAATTTTAATCCGAAATTCGGCACTTTCGGCGGGTTCTTGTAAATTAGCAATTAAATCTGGCAACGATTGATTTGCCAGTTTAGATTTAGCCAATTCAATCAATAATTTGCTCACCAAGTAAGCGCCATCATCCAGAAAATAATTTTCTTTCAAAGCTCCATGTCCAGAGGTTTCAATCGCCAGCCATGACTCCTGTCCGGCTTGATTCAGGCGAACCGACTCGTCAATCACATTTTTGTAGCCACGTTTAAAGCGATGGTGAATCCCTTTTAAATCCTGTTCGATGAATTGTGTTAAACCATCAGAGGTGATAGAATCGGTGACAATGGTAGAGCCTGGGTGTTCTTGTAAGATTATCGCAGAAATCAAAGCAATTAAGCGATTGCGATTGAGTTCCTTGCCAACTCCATCGACGGCCGCACTGCGATCGACATCAGTATCAAAAATAATTCCAAAATCAGCATGATGTTCAATTACCGCTTGACAAATTGACTGCATTGCCTGTTTATCTTCGGGATTGGGTACGTGATTGGGGAAAGTACCATCTGGTTCTAAAAATTGGCTGCCGGTAGTGTCTGCGCCTAAAGGTTTTAAGACTTTATCGACATAAAATCCGCCCGCACCATTCCCCGCATCCACAACAATTTTTAACCCTGTTAGCGGTTGCTCAAAGTTATCGGGATGATTGACTGATTCCCGAATATTTTTGACAAATTGGTTGGCATAAACAGAGATAAAATCATGCTTAGTAATGTTACGGGGCGCTGCGGCTGGCTGAAAATGATTGCTTTGGGCTAGTGTTAAAATATCGGTAATATCTTTTTTTTGTAACCCACCGTTGGCGGTGAAAAACTTTAAGCCGTTGCGATTAAAAGGCAAATGGCTAGCAGTGAGCATAATCGCGCCGTCGCAATCAAAACCGGGGGTTATGGTACTCATAAACATGGCGGGGGTTGAGGCCATTTCAAAGTCGTATACTGTGGCACCCGCTGAGGCGATTCCCTCCATGACTGCTTGCATTAAAGTTGGGCCTGATAGGCGGCTGTCGCGCCCGATCGCAATTATCAACGCTGCAGCGGGTTTGTGGACTTTTTGCACCAGCCAATTGACAAAGGATTGACCTAAGATTGTGGCAATTTCCGGGGTGAGGTTGACTTTTTCATTGGGAACCCCTTCGAGGGCGATACCGCGAATGTCGGAGCCATTTTGAAGTTTTGTCCAGTTGAAATTTTGCATAATTATTGATGGTAATTAGGAGGAAGAAGGAAGAAGGAAGAAGGAAGAAGGAAGAAGGAAGAAGGAAGAAGGAAGAAGGAAGAAGACAGACACATATTCAGAGGGGAGCATCTGGGTTTGGCAAAAAGCATTTTTTTATTATAGTGCGAGCGTCCCCGCTCGCGAGTTGTACAATACGCGTAGTGTGGACTTTAGTCCGCTCTTGGATTGCGGACTAAAGTCCACACTACGAACCAATCTTATTGTTGTGCTAATCGACCAGACACGATATTACAAAAATAGACAACCATCTTGAAATTATCTGCGTTAATCTGCGTTAATCTGCCTTGGATATGCGGTTGCTCTATCAATCAAAAACTCGTGCAACAGCTTATTAATCTCTCATTATTTAATCGCGCTCAACGCTGTAAATTGCTTGCAAGCTGAATTCACCATGCGCCGGGACTTCCACAATATCTGTAGCCGCATTGGTCGTTTCTACGCAGATTAAGCGCTGATAATCTGCATCGTCGAGGTCGGCCATGTTTGCAGAAATTGTCACCCAGGGATTCCACACAACGGCGGATTTACTGCCAGAGGATTGAATGCGAATTCGACGGTTGAGGGCGCTATCGTCAATTACTAATTGATTGGTGACATCGAGATAAATACGATCGACCTCACCGACTGCTACAACTGCACCTACTTGAGTTTTTTCTACACCACCATCAACTTTATCAAGATACTGGCTATTTTCTAAACCCAAAACCTGCACGCGGTTGATGTCGCCGACGTGGAAGTAGGTGTGCAAAGCTTGGGTGAGGGGAAATGCTTTGTCGCCCAGATTGCGGGTGATTAATTCTACAGTGAGGCTGGTGCCAACGGTAATGCCGATCGCCAGTTCAAAGGCTTGAGGCCAAATTTCTCTAGTTTCCTCGGTATCCTGAAGTCCTAGAATGACTTTGGTTGCGCCCTCTGGGGTGGTGGCGGTTTCTACCACATTCCACAGGCGATTCCGCACAAACCCGTGACTGGGGCGGCCCAAGCCTTCGGGATCTGGGCCAAACCAGGGCCAACAAATGGGTATACCGCCTTTGATGGCTTTTCCTTCGGCGTAGTAAGCTTTTTCGCTCAAAAACATCACGTCTGCGGTTTCGGTGGCTGGTTGGAAGGAGAGCACTTGGCCAGCATACACAGAAATCACGGCTTTGGCTTGGCCGTTGTCGATGTGAATCATCGGGAAACCACCGTTTCCGCTAGCGAAGGTGAGGTTGTCTGCAATGCCGTAGTCTGTGTTTAATTGGTCAATACTCATGCTGTTTGCCTGGTTGGTTGCTTCACAATTATCCGATATTATGGTGGCTAGATTTTACGATATTCTTGAGTCACTATTTTCTGGGTACAATATACAGCAATACGGTTCACTTAACACTATTTATTGCCCGGAGATCCCCCTAAATTTCCCTTAAAAAGGGGGACTTTGAGAGGTTTCTTGTCCCACCCTTTTTAAGGGGAGTTATACCATTTTTCTAAAGATGTGCTATTGATCAAGTCTGAGCCACCCCGAACTCGCGGGGGGGTTGGGGGGGGGTAATATCTAGCGCTACTTTATGAAATTGGTATTAGGGGAGATCTGTCTTAAGTGAACCGTATTGCAATATACAGCACGTCTCCATTAGTTGTGCAAAAGCATCGTATTTTTTTAATTGGGATTATTGAACCGGTCAAAATCAAAGAAAAACTGAAATAATCGTTTAACTGTCGAGAAGTTTGTACAGATGCGATCGCAACGGCGAGTCAATTTTTTGAGTAACCATCTCATTTTTGCTTTTGTCGTGCCAGCACGGACAGGACTATAATAAAAAACGCTTTTTTCAATGCAATAAATGCTTCATGTTCGATCGCGCTTGAGGCAGATTTATGGGGTGCATCTCAGTTTTACAATAAGTATTTTTTTACAGTTATTTTTTTTATAGTGCGAGC
This sequence comes from Chroococcales cyanobacterium, assembly GCA_038260455.1. Taxonomy (GTDB): domain Bacteria; phylum Cyanobacteriota; class Cyanobacteriia; order Cyanobacteriales; family Microcoleaceae; genus Microcoleus. Next base: position 7,342 of record JBBSNU010000131.1, read on the forward strand.
GTCCCCGCTCGCGATATAATACTCGCGAGCGGGGACGCTCGCACTATAAATGCAAACATGAGATGCTCCCGATTTATGCTAAGAGTCAGGGAGATATTGCAGACTTTTTGCGGACAGGAATACGAATCACAAACTCCGCCCCCCTACCCGGACTTGAAACACATATTAGCTCACCGCCATGTTTTTGAGTGATGATGTGGTAACAAATCGCCATTCCCATTCCAATTCCCTTACCAACAGGCTTTGTGGTGAAAAATGGATTAAATATCTGTTTTTTGATTGATTCGGGAATTCCGGCGCCACTGTCGGCGATCGCAATTTCCACCCAGTCTAAATCAATCACCGATGTAGAAATAGTAATTTGACTGAGATTTTCTTTTGTTTCTTCTTGAGTTTTTTCAGCATTCACGCGATCGATCGCATCAATAGCGTTTGCCAGAATGTTCATAAACACCTGATTTAATTGTCCAGCATAACACTCCACCAACGGTAACTTGCCATAATTGCGAATCACCTCAATCTCTGAGCCTCCTCGATTATCCTTCAGACGGTGCTGCAAAATCACCAATGTACTATCTATCCCTTCGTGAATATCTACTGACTTGAACTCGGCTTCATCCATGCGCGAAAAATTCCGTAACGACAACACAATTTGACTGATACGCTCAGTCCCAATTTTCATAGATTTCAGAATTTGGAGTAAGTCTACCTGCACAAAATCCAGCTCTATTTCATTTTGTTTGGCTTGAATTTCAGCGACTGGATTTGAATAGTGCTGCTGGTATAGTTGCACTAATTCCAGCAGCTTTTGCGAATATTCCTGAATATATGTGAGGTTGCCGTGGATAAAGTTAACGGGGTTATTAATTTCATGGGCTACACCCGCTACAAGCTGTCCTAAGCTAGACATTTTTTCAGCATGAACAAGTTGAGCTTGAGTTTGTTTGAGTTCGCGCAATGTCTCTTCTAACTGACGCTTTTCCTTGACTTCCCTCTGTGAATCTTCTAGATCGTGGATGATTTGTCGGAGCAAAGACTCCTTTTTTTGATTGGTTTGTTCTAGTTCCAAACAGTTTTTTTGGGAACGCTCTAATTTTTTTTGCAAAATTCGGTTTTCTTTTTCTAGCTGCTGAGTTGTTAAATCATCTGTTTTTTCTGATTCCACAGTCCTATTCTCCTCCCAGTAGCAAAGTAATAAATGTCTCATTATGAAAACAGGAGATTTTCTGATGCTTGAAAGGAGAAATTTCGCCATTGGTGTAAAACCCACAACTCGGTAATGCCTGGGTTAAGCAGGCTTGAGTTAGCGCATATTCTTCTTTAGTCCGACTACCTAAAATTTGTCGCCGACCAGCACAGGAAAAATACATAGCAGCAGCAGGTACTTTACCCGGATAATTTTCTAAGGCTTGGATCATCGATCTTTGAGATGCAGTCAGAATACGATCGTGGGTGGTTTCGGTAATTTGAACGATCGCCCCTTCGGGAATGTCCCCAAAAAAGGTTACGCTTCCGAGTACCCCATCGCAAACTCCACTGGGTGCTCGCATATAGTAATGACTTTCGTCTATATCAAACACGGCCAGGGGATATTCTGAAGAAGGCGGCAATTTCCCCAAATAGTGATGATAAAATTCTAGAGCGGGTTTGCGATCGATTTCGTACAGGATATTTTGAGAAGCTTTGGTGACTGTACCCTTTTTCCCTACTGGTTTCCAGCCACTAGCCACACCATGAGAAAATAAAATGTCTCCAGAAATTAAAAGAATGGGAATCGCATCGCTACAAACTTCTGTACCGAAGAATTGATAGGTTTGCTGGAACCGCCACTGATCCGCCGAGAGTCCGCCAAAAATCGGGACTTTTTTTTCTAAAGCTTGATTCAAGCTATCTAAAATCAAGACGGCACTTGCGGTTAGACTTTCTGGGAAGGTAATACAAAGTTTAATCGGTTCTTGATGGCCGATTTTTGCTTGAACAATAGCAGTTTGAACCGCCGCCTGCAAGTCCTGAGAAATGCCTCGTCCAATGCCGGCACGGATAGTAATTCGATCTGAACAAAATAGCATGAGGCTAACTGAATCTTGTTCAAATCCTAAAACAGAAGACATTTCTCCATCCGTTGTGCCGCCAATCAGTTGAATTTCGGGATATGTCTGATTAATTTGCTGCAAAATTAGGAGATGGTCGAAATCAATGGCAGCAAACAAGATGCCTGCTTGAGGAATGTCACCTGATAGGGATTGATGACATTGTTCTAGGACTTCTGTTATTGCCTCTAAAGAGTCAGGATCGTTGCTATGACCTACGACAACTTTTAACATAAATCTGCTTTAGCAAGTAGTTGGGATAATAGATGATTGCGTAATTACACGCATTCATTTGTATTTGCAAACTGTTAAGCTGTGGTGGATTTAATTTGGATATTGGGGGCGGGCTAAGAGTGGCGG
>JBBSNU010000132.1:0-9773 GCA_038260455.1 Chroococcales cyanobacterium
ACCAAAGAAACCGGGTTTTTTTCCGAATCTGCGGGATGTAACGAAGTATTTTCGCAAAAAACCCGGTTTCTGAGCCCCATGCGTAATTCCTATAAGTTTAAGATCACTTAGCAGAATTAGATCCAGCAATCCGATCCTCCTCTGCCAAAAAAGGAGTTAAATCAATCTCTGGCGAAGACGGAGAAAACTGAGAAGTTGCCAACTTGCCATCGCTATTTTGATAAACCGCATTACCACCATTCAACAAATTTTCAGTCATATCTCGCATTGCGTTATAAGCCTCAGTATCGCTACCGGGCTTCAACGTCACCAACAGCGGACAACCCTCGCCACTTAACTTAGTTTTAGCACAAATCACGTATTGATTCGGAGTCTTAGGCTCGTCTCTATAAGCTAACCGAATTAAACCATCTTTGCGATAACTGTTCAAGCTTTCAGAAATTATTTGGCAGCGTCTTACAGGCGTATAATCACCGCCTAAAGTTGTCACCATTTTTAGCCAAGGTTGTTGACCTTTATCGTGACGGTACATTACAGTCCAAACATCACCTCCCCGCTGAGTATCTGGCTGAAGTTGGCAGGAAAAACGAGCATTTTGTCCAACCAACAGGGGCGGCCAACCTTGAACAATAGCAATTCCCGCACCGCCAACAGCCGCTAACAAACTTAGTAAACCGATGGTTGCATTTGTGACGTTCCAAAACTTTCCCTCATTACTCACGGTACAGAATCCTCCTGAAAGTTAGGATAGACTAAAAAAACAAGCGATAAGAGCTTCAAAAATTCTACATCAGCACAGTAACACATTCCCGAAAAACTTGCGTGTTTTTGAATGGTACTCATACCAATTCCGAAAATCAATGCTAGATATAGATTGTACGCGATATTCGTAGGGAAACGGCACTGCCGTGTCCTTACCCGGATCTACGGGTTTTAAGAAATGGGATAACAGCCGATCGCCCTTTCATCATCCCTCTACAAAATATTCTCATAATAACGTTGAATCCTATCAGCAAAAACCGGAACTTCCTCCCTCAACCTGACAAGTAATTCATCAACAGTCAGCGGTGGATTTTTCAAATCCTCAGCTTGCTGCAAGACCAAATTAGCCATCAAATCCGGCGCAACCTCATAAAGTCGATTCAGAAAAACATCAGGGTGCAGCGCCACAATACCCCAAGAATTGAGAGAATCTGGGGGAAAATCTCGGAGGTTAGACGTAACAATAACTTGAGCTTTCGCAATTACCGCAGCCGCCGCCACATGGCGATCGCCCGGATCGTTAGTCATCTGCTGAATCAAATCCTCCGGGACTTCAACCATTGCATTTGGAAAAGCTTCCTTAAGTGCAGCCTCAAAACGCGCCGCATTCTGACTCGTCATCCTTCCAGTATTAACAAGATTGCGAGTTGCACCAGCTAAAATTTCTTGTGACCAATACAGATCGTACAGCCCATCTTCGGCAGCACGAAATAGCGTGTCGCGCAAGTACATAGGAAAAATCACGCAGGAATCCAAGACAACAGGATAGGGAGTCAGCCTGCTAGCTGTATACTCTACTCTCATTGAGTTCCTCTTCTTGGCTAAACTCAGCTAATTCTCTCAAAATCTCGCGACGTTTAACAGTGCGCTGCTTTTTATATGCCATTAAATCTGCTAAACAAATCCGCCGATTAGATCCTACTTTCACATACTTAATCGCCCCTTCTGCCAACAATTTTATCAGAAATGGTTGCGATACATTCAGCAAAATAGCCGCTTCTTCAACGGTCATATCTTGTTCGATCGGCACTAAAGACACGGCTCTACCAGCAGCCATTAAATGTGCAGCTTGACGCAATAATTGATAGAGGGATTCAGGAAGTGCGATCACTTCCCCGCCCACTTCCACAAGTTTTACTGGTAATGTCTCATAATCATCATTTTCTATCTTGAGAGATAGCATTTTATCCAACAATTTGATAGCTATTGTTTCTTCTTCTGTCGGTAAAACCGGATCTAGGAGTATTTTTTGCCTGTTCATGGAAATGTTTCCTGAATTAGTTTAATGCTATTATAGTATATAAGTAGGTAAACATATATATTGCCTGTCATTGCGAGTGTAGCGAAGCAATCGCAGAGACTAGGCGATTGCTTCGTTCCTCGCAATGACATGATGGCGTTTATTTATGTTCACTTACTTAAAATTTATTAATCGTCGTTAATGTCTGAATTAGAAAAAGGTCTAGCCGCCTTTAATACTCAAGATTACACCCAAGCATTTAGCTTATTAAAACCGCTAGCAGAAGAGGGAAATGCTGAATCCCAGTGCATCATTGCCAGTATGTACCATTTAGGATTAGGTGTCGAAACAAGTCCCATTAAAGCGATTCAATGGTACATCAAATCCGCTGAACAAGGCTATGGTGTTGCCTCAAATAACTTAGCAGGAATTTATCTTTCTGGTACTGATGGTGTAGCAGCCGATCGCACTCAAGCAGATCACTGGTTTCAAAAAGCCAAAGAACAAGGCTTTTCACACACACCGAACAAAAGAGCAAAAGATGTGATATAATCTCAAGTAAAACTATAATTGTTTGAGCTTGGCAGTCCGCCACTTCAAATTATGAAGTCAACACAACAGTTTACAGCAATCATTGAACGAGAAGGCGACGGATATGTATCCCTTTGCCCGGAACTTGATATTGCCAGCCAAGGTGACAATATAGAAGAAGCGCGACGGAATCTGATCGAGGCGCTAGAACTATTTTTTGAGACAGCAGATCCTTCAGAAGTCCAGAATCGGCTGCATAGTGAATTTAAGGAAAATGATAAAAAACCATGCAATTAGAAGATTACTTTGAATTTTTAACCTCCGAAGATATCCGCATCAAAGGAACCCGCGTAGGTATCGAACACGTTCTCTACGAATACATCCACTGCGGTCAAACTCCCGAATCCATAGCTCAAAAATTTCGGACAGTGACTATGGCTCAAGTTTATGCCACAATTTTGTACTATCTGGAAAATCAAGAAACTGTAGGTAAATATGTAGGAGATTGGTTAGAATACTGCCTCAAAGCTGAAGCTGAATACGATCGCAATCCATCACCTTTTGTCTTAAAAATGCGTGAAATTAAGGAAGAAAAAAATACATCTAAACAACTGGATCGAGTTCATTAATGACTGTCAAATACCTGCTAGACGAAAATATAGACCCTGAATATAGGGTGCAGCTTTTGTATCATCAATCCGATATCGTCGTTTTGATGGTTGGCGATGAAGGTGTTCCGCCGAAAGGAACGAAAGATCCAGAAATCTTGTGTTGGTGCGAGGAGAATAACTTTATCCTCGTTACTAAGAACCGGCGTTCAATGCCAGTTCATTTGTCAGATCATACAGCCCAAGGTCGTCACGTTCTAGGAATTCTCACAATCCGCTTGAATGCAGATATGGGCAAAGTGATTGACGAGTTAATTGAAATTGCCGGGGCATCTTTTGAAAATGAGTATCAAGATCGAATTGAATTTATCCCGCTGATGTAATTTATCTCACAGAAAGACTCGGCGATTGAAATCGCGACTACACAAACGAAGTCGGCCTCCGCCGACTGAAGAGTATTGATATCAAAACTAAATCGCAACAAAAACCCGGTTTATCCAAAAAACCGGGTTTAATTATCTGCGTTAATCCGCGTTAATCCGCCTTCATCAGCGGTTGCAAAATCCTACAACTGCTTCACCTCAGCAACCAATTTTGCAACCACATCCTTAGCGCTACCAAACAACATCATCGTCTTATCCTTGTAAAACAACTCATTATCAACACCAGAAAAACCAGCACTCATCCCGCGCTTAATTACGATCGTATGCTTAGCCTTATCAACATCCAAAATCGGCATCCCATAAATCGGGCTCGCCTTATCGTGGCGCGCCGCCGGATTCACCACATCATTCGCCCCGATTACCAAAGCAACATCGGTTTCGTCAAATTGCGGGTTGATATCGTCCATATCGTACAACTGCGGATAAGGCACGTTAGCTTCCGCCAGCAACACATTCATGTGCCCCGGCATCCGCCCAGCCACCGGGTGAATCGCGTATTTCACGTCAACACCCATTTTTTCCAAACCGTCGGCTAACTCGCGTACTGCGTGCTGCGCTTGCGCTACAGCCATCCCATAACCCGGAATAATTACCACCGATCGCGCATAGCCTAACATCATCGCACTTTCTTCGAGATTGATGCTGCGAACAGTTTTGTCGATCGCCCCACCAGCAACCCCAGCAGCCGCACCACCGCCACCGCCACCAAACGCGCCAAACAATACGCTAGAGATCGATCGATTCATCGCCTTACACATAATCTGCGTCAAAATGATTCCAGACGCGCCAACAAGTGCCCCAGCAATGATTAGCATATTGTTCATCAAAATGAACCCAGCCACACTCGCCGCAATCCCCGAATAAGAGTTAAGCAGCGACACCACAACCGGCATATCACCGCCGCCAATCGGCAGCACAAACATGATCCCCAGGATATTAGAAATAGCCACCAAAGCCAGGAATACCGGTACATCCTCCGGGTGAAACAGCATATAACCGCTGCCGACTAAAAGCGCGATCGCCAGTAAAGCATTAAACGGCTGTTGAAACGGAAACGAAATCGGAGCCCCCGGCAGCAATTCTTGTAACTTCGCAAACGCTACAAGGCTACCAGTAAACGTAATTCCGCCGATTAACACGCCCAAAAGGATCGTAATTGTCGCATCGGGAGTTGGCGATTGCGGGATGCTGAGATAGCGCCAGAATTCGCCCACAGCCACGAGTGCAGAAGCCGCGCCCCCGAAACCGTTCAGCAAACCCACCATCTGCGGCATATCCGTCATTGCGACGGTTTTTGCCATAATTGTTCCCAAAATGGAACCGATGATAATTCCCACTGTAATGAGCTCGTAGCTAACTACTTGCTTTTCGAGTAAAGTACCGGCGATCGCAATAAACATCCCGATCGCAGCTAACACGTTTCCTTGACGCGCAGTAGCCGGGGAACCCAATTGTTTCAAACCGACGATAAACAAAGATGCAGCCACTAGATAGCCTAGCTGAATGCCACTGGGCAGAAAATCGCTCACGCTTTAACCTCTTTTTTCTTGAACATTTGCAGCATTCGATCGGTTACTAGGAAACCGGCGACAACGTTAATTGTCGCTAGGGCGATCGCGATCGTCCCCAAAATCGAAGTAACAGTTACATTACCTTGGCCTGAAATTAGAATTGCCCCTAAAACCGCAATTCCCGAAATCGCATTCGAGCCCGACATCAAAGGTGTGTGTAGCGTCGGCGGGACTTTATTAATTACTTCAAATCCCACAAACGACGCTAGAGTAAACACTACTAAACCTGCAATCAATCCTTCTGCCATAACAATTGGTAATTTGGTAATTGGAAATAACTCGTTTCCGGTTGTGTCCGCCAGTCACCCCTTTATGATTCGGCGGTTGAAACCGCTCCTTGTCAAACGTAGGCGTTAGCCTTCCCGAAGGGTAGTCTGCCTCCGCAGACTAAGAAATAACAAGAGAATCTGATTAGTCCGCGGAGGCGGAAATTGTTTGTGTAGCCGCGATTTCAATCGCCGGGATATTTTTATGAACCATCTAGCGGACATTGTTTGTGTAGCCGCGATTTCTATCAGTTTTACGTTAAGTCACCCCTTTATGATTCGGCGGTTGAAACCGCTACTACACAAACGAAGTCTGCCTCCGCAGACTAAGAAATAACAAGAGAATCTGATTAGTCCGCGGAGGCGGACATTGTTTGTGTAGCCGCGATTTCAATCGCCGGGATATTTTTGTTTGTGTGCCCGTAAACTCCGCGATTTCAATCGCCGGGATATTTTCATGAACCATCTAACTGACTGCTGAAGCCTCAGCCGCCAAAGCATCGCGAACTCGCTGATTGCTAATCTCACCATCGCGGGCGACACAAGCACCAGCAATGATATCATCTTCAAAATTCAAAATTAGTTCCTGATCTTTCAGCATTAACTGAAGTAAAGACGAGACATTCTTCGAGTAAGTTTCGCTAGCATGAACAGGCATTGAACCAGGCAAATTAATCGGCCCAATCACATTAACACCGTTCCATTCAACATCTTTACCCGCTTCCGTGCACTCGCAATTTCCACCTTGTTCTGCCGCGAGGTCAACAATTACTGCTCCCGGTTTCATTTGAGCCACCATTTCGCGGGTAACTAAAATAGGTGCTTTTCTGCCGGGAACTTGAGCAGTTGTAATCACTGCATCGGAGGCGCTGACGTGTTGAGTCAGGACTTGGCGGGTGTATTCTTTGGCGGCTTCTGATAACTCTTTTGCGTAACCACCGGCGGCGACTGTTTCTTCCTTGAGTTCGACATCAACGAATTTAGCGCCCAAACTTTGCACTTGTTCTTTTGTTTCTGGGCGGATGTCGAAGGCTTCGACTACAGCACCCAAACGGCGCGCTGTCGCGATCGCCTGTAAGCCCGCAACGCCCACACCCATTACCAACACTTTCGCGGGGCGAATCGTACCCGCCGCCGTTGTCAGCATTGGAAAATACTTCGGTAAAGCCGCTGCTGCGATCAGTACGGCTTTATAACCGGCGACGTTAGCTTGGGATGACAGCGCATCCATGCTTTGAGCACGGCTGGTGCGCGGAATCATTTCCATGCTGAATGCTGTTACTTGGCGATCGGCTAAACGCTGCACTAAAGCCGGATTTCCCAAAGGATTCAAAAATCCGATGAAAACTGCTCCTTCCCGGAGTTGATGAACTTCTGACTCTTGCAATTCCCCGATTTTGACGACGACATCGGCTTCGCCCCACAGCGTAGCGGTATCGCCGACAACACGAGCTCCGGCTGCTTCGTAAGCAAGATCCGAGAAAAAGGATTTTGCCCCTGCACCGGCCTCAACCAAAACTTCGACACCTTGTTTGACTAATTTGGCCACAGCGTCGGGTACTAAGGCCACCCGGCGTTCCTCTGCTGCTATTTCTTTTGCGATCGCTAATTTCATCAACTCTCCTTATACTTTAGACATAGACAGGGCGGTTGAAACCGCGTCTACATAGACAGGGCGGTTGAAACCGCGTCTACACAGACAGGGCGGTTGAAACCGCGTCTACACAGACAGGGCGGTTGAAACCGCGTCTACACAGACAAAACCTGCCGACGCCGGTTGAAGACTTAGACAGGGCGGTTGAAACCGCGCCTACACAGACAAAACCTGCCGACGCCGGTTGAAATTCAAATTTCCCAGTCCGCGGAGGCGGACATCGTTTGTGTAGGCGCGATTTCAATCGCTGGCTTTTCTGGCGATTTCAATCGCTGGCTCACGTTGATAGTAAAGCCGATCGCCAAAATTACACTCGCTTCTTTAACTTGTCTTATAGATTCAATTTCGTTAAACTATTAAATTTGCAGGCGAGCATGGTACAATAGAACGCTGCCTAATTCTGTAGTTAAAATGTCAGTTGTCAGTATTACGCAAAAAAAAATTGATTGAATTCGGGCGATCGCACTCATCAAATTGCCAAAACAATCGCTATATTAAAGGCATTCATTGCAAATTGCCCGCAGTAAATATTTAAGGTTCCATTGTAATTTTGGTCAGAGGAGCGATTATGAGACGATTATTTTCAGCACTAGCAGTTACAGGTTGTTTGCTGACAGGCTTACCCGCCATCAGTTTAGCCCAAGGAATGCCGGGATTCACAATTTTCGGCGGCCCAGAGCGCGCCAACCAATTAAACTATCGCTTGGATTACGGCAAAGCCGGGATGAACGGCGACAGATACCGGCTGCGAATTCCTTCCAAAAAAGTAAGTTTGGCGATCGCCCAACTGAACATATCCTATCCAGACTACTACAAAGGCGAATTCGACCAAAAAGATATTAAAGTGCGCGTCAAAGACAAAACAATACAATTGCAAGAAGTAATCTGGGACAAAGAAAATCGATTCATAGAAATTTATCCCGCAGAACCAATTCCAGCAGGTAGCAACGTTGAAGTTGTACTCTCCAACGTCCAGAACCCAAGTCCCGGCGGAATGTACAATTTCAACCTCCGCATCCGCACCCCAGGGGACGTTCCATTGATGCGTTACCTGGGAACTTGGTTGTTAAGCATTCAGTGAGGGAAAGGGCAGAAACCGAGTTTTTTCTCGAAAAATACGCGGTAACAGCCCGCAAATTCCCCAAAAAACCCGGTTTCTGAGCAACCCGCGATCAGCCAGAAACCGGGCTTTTTGTCCAAAAATACGCGGTAACAGCCCGCAAATTCCCCAAAAAACCCGGTTTCTGTGATGGAAGTGCATAAATCCTGAATACTCAAATCTCCACACATACATCAAAAGTATTATTTCCCTACTGTCTGACTCCACAATCAACCAGCTTTTTCTATACCTGAAGAATGAGGAAACAACACAGTTAAATTCCCCATTCGATTGGGGGATGCGATGGCGAGGGAGACTCCGCTATAAACAATAAATACAAAGGTTTTTAGGCGCTTGTGAAAATCAATTTCCCAGGGGCGCTACCTACAAAATGTTTACCAATCAAATAGGATTGCTCGATCCATACTGATACATGAATCTACAAGCAAAAATCAAATCCATAAAACTTCCTCCTGCCCTCAAATCTCGAAATTATCGCCTATTTTTTGCAGGACAAGGCATCTCACTCATTGGCAATTGGATGACCCAAGTCGCTACTATTTGGCTTGTCTACAATTTGAGCGATTCACCTTGGATGCTGGGCGTAGTGGGATTTACCAGTCAAATCCCCACATTAATTTTACTGCCTTTTGCAGGAGTTTTCATCGATCGCTGGAATCGGCACAGAGTCATAATTGCCACTCAAGTATTAGCAATGGTTCAATCCTTAGCCCTAGCATTTTTAGCGCTAACAGGAGTCGTGAACATTTGGCAAATTCTAGTATTGAGTTTCTTTCAAGGGGCAATTAATGCGTTTGACGCACCCGCACGACAAGCTTTCGTGCCCGAGATAGTAGAAAAAAAAGAAGACTTAGCAAATGCGATCGCCCTCAACGCTTCCATGTTCAACGGAGCCAGATTGATCGGGCCGGCAATTGCAGGTTTGCTGATAGCTACAATCGGCTCTAGTTATTGTTTCCTGATTGACGGACTCAGCTACATCGCCGTAATTGCAGGCTTATTAGCGATGAAAATCAAGCCGCGCCAAATTCCCGCAACTAATACAAAACCCTTACAAAGATTAAAAGAAGGATTCGTTTACGCCTTCGGCTTCCCCCCCATAAGATCAATTTTAATCTTATTATCATTAGTCAGCTTCGCCGGAATGTCACACACAGTATTAGTCCCAATTTTTGCCACAAAAATACTCCACGGCGACGCAGAAACCCTCGGCTTTTTGATGGCAGCTTCTGGAGTCGGAGCATTTGCAGGCGCGATTTATTTAATTGGACGAAAAAGTATCATCGGTATCGGCAAATTAATTGCTATTTCCCCCGCCATCATGGGATTCGGACTGATCGGTTTTGGTTTATCCCGAGTCTTGTGGCTGTCATTAATCATGATGTTATTCGTGGGGTGGGGTTTCATCATCCAATTTGCAGCAGGAAACACATTCTTGCAAACAATTGTAGAAGACGACAAACGCGGCAGAGTGATGAGCATCTACACAATGGCATTTTTTGGAGTCACACCATTTGGCAATTTAGTAGCCGGCGGATTGGCCAATTATATCGGCTCTCCCAACACAGTCATACTTGG
>JBBSNU010000133.1:0-9762 GCA_038260455.1 Chroococcales cyanobacterium
AATGCTAGGGTATTCAATTAAATTACTAATTCATTATCTAAAATTTGGAGATGTTCCAATTACCCATCAAAATCCCAGAAATCATTTTCGGCTCCCCTCTCGTATTTTTGCCCGTATCATACTCTGATTCAGCAACGCCTCGATTCTACCCAAGCAACCAACAGCAACAGAGCTTGGCTCAGTTGTTTGGTTGCTGTCGGGTGGTTTGGAATGACGCTTTAGCTTTGTGTAAAAAATCCGAAAAGTTGCCAAGTAATAATGACTTGCAAAAGTTATTTTTAACCCAAGCAAAGAAAACCTTAGAGCGTGAATGGTTGTCAGATGTTTCTAGTGTTCCATTGCAGCAGTCTGTCGCCGATTTAGGCGTTGCCTATAAGAATTTTTTCGACTCATTAAAAGGTAAGAGAAAAGGAAAACAATTAGGTAGTCCAAAATTTAAAAAGAGGGCTAATCAGCAATCGGCAAGGTTCACTGTTAGCGGATTCTCCATCAAAGGAGAAGAAGTCTATTTAGCGAAGATTGGCAACATCAAGCCTGTTTGGTCAAGGGAGTTGCCGTCAGCGCCTAGCTCTGTGACGGTAATCAAAGACTGTGCTAATCGCTATTTCCTGAGCTTTGTAGTCGAGATAAAAACCGTAAATATTGAAGCCAAAAACCCAAGTATCGGTATTGACTTGGGTATCAAAACTTTTGCCTTCATGAGTAACGGCGAAAAAGCCGAAAGCCCGTTCTATAAAGAGTTAGACCAAAAAGTCCGCAAGCTTCAGAAAAAGTTAGCACGTCAACAGAAAGACTCAAACCGCAGAAGAAAAACTCGGATTCAAATCGCTAAACTTCATAATCAAATCGCAGATACTCGCAAAAATTTCCTACATAAATTATCAACTAAAGTTGTTAGTGAAAACCAAGCTATTATTTTAGAAGATTTAAACGTGTCAGGAATGATGAAAAATCGCAAACTTTCAAGAGCGATTAGCCAGCAAGGTTGGGCTGAATTCCGAACTTTGTGCGAGGCTAAATGTGAGAAGTTTGGCAGAGATTTTGTGGTGATTGGTAGATGGGAACCTACCAGCCAAGTGTGTTCTGAGTGTGATTTCAAGTGGGGAAAACTTGACTTAAAAGTCCGCACAATTAAATGCTTAAGCTGTGGTACTGAACACGATCGAGACGAGAACGCTGCAAAAAATATAAACAAAGCCGGGATGGGGAATCGCCACGGCTCTAAACGGACACAGAGACAGAGTAAGACTACTTCGGTAGCATCAGTCAGTGAAGTGTCAAGAATCCCCGCGCCTTAAGGTCGGGGAGTATTTCAAGGACTAGGAGGTCGATCGTCCGCTTGACATTTTCGCACAATGCTACATTAAGTGGGCAGATCAGTAAATAGTTGAGTAAGACCGCTGGGAGAGCCGAGGATGAGATTAAAATTGACCTCGCCAAAATGGGCGATATTTTCCGATATTTCAATATAGCGGTTGAGCCAGTAAATTGAATCCGCTACACCACTTAACATAGTTTTACAGGCTAAATAGGGTTTTAATGATTTTCATTTTGGCTGTATCAATGCCGCATTCAAGTTTAGAAATTGGACTGAGGGTTTTCCACTTGCCTTTACTCGCGTTGAAGATAGCATCGGCTGTTGTTTCGGGATTGACGTTTTCAAATCCTCCTATTTTATTGGTTGATAAGTAGTTGAGACGGTCGAAAATTTCGTCTCTTGATGCACGTTTCACACTAACGGCTTCAGGTGGTGGCGGTGGTGGCGGTGGTGGCGATATAGAAAATACTTTAGTAATACAATCTAATCTCGCCTTAGTCAAACCACATTGTAACTTAGTCAGAGGGATAAAATCTGACCATTGCTCCCGGTTAGAGGCCACAATTTTATTGGCAGCTTCAACTGGTTTTACTGTCTTCCAATTATGTTCTTTAACTAAGTATTCAAGTACAGCTATAATAGTATCTTTTGATGCTGTACTCAGATTAACTGTAGGAATTGCTTCTCGCGCTAGAATCTTGGCTTGTTCAATATTTGATGGTTTTGGATCAATGACAATGCACCATACTAGCTTTAATTTAGCTTGTTGAGCGACAGCATAGACAAAGTGATTGCTCACAACTTGATACTGAAAATCACTTGTTTCTTTAACAATCAGAGGAATCCAATTACGTCCGCCAGCTTGTAATACTGCCTCTGCTGCTGCGGCAATGATAAACTGTGAAGCAGAGTATGGTTCTGCTGATTCAATTTTAGCTAACTCCAAGTACATTAACTTACCGATGTTCTCTGAATTACTCATACAAGAAATACTCCTGAGCTAATTTTTTGTAATATTCAGCAGCATTTTTGTGTGTAAAAACTGCTGGTTTTCGAGAAAATGCTGCACTTGAAACAACTTCATATTCTGGAACCGTGAATATAGTTTTGTCAATCTCCGATTTTGTAGATTTAGGCCAATAATAGGGTAACAAATTAGGATCAATAATTTCACTATCGCCTTTATTAACTGTCAGAATTGCTTTAATTTCTACATTTGCTCTTTTCCTTGAAGCCTCTGTTTCTTTATGTCTATTGAAAAAAATCGGCAAGGCAATAGGGCCACCGTCCTGCCTTAGCTTCTGAACTTCAGGTAAGAATTCTTTAATCACTTTAGCAGCATTTTTTAAAGATGAAAAGTTATTGTGTTCTGTTGGCATGAGAATTACATCAGAAGCTCTCACAGAGCTTTTGCTAAAAAAAGTCCAGTTCGTAGGCGCATCAATTAAGATGTAATCATAATCACGAACAAAAATATCAAGCAAATCTCGCAGCCTTGCTGAACCTTTGTCAATTCGTGCTTCATACTCATAACCCATGAACTTCGATAACCCTGAATCAGATGGGATGACATCAAACACCTTAACTAATAGACCTGCTTTATTCTTCAGATTAAATGGTTGAATAGTTTCTTTAACATTCAATTCTCCATCAACCAGGCAATCAGATAGTTTGACTTTTCCCTCCCGTAAGCCTAATGAATCTGTTAAATCTCCTTGTTGTGGATCGAAGTCAACAACAAGGACTTTTTTTTGTTGTCGAAGAATTGCAGCCAAGTTGATTGTAGTTGTAGTTTTTCCCACACCTCCTTTATCATTATAGATGCAAACAGTTAAAGCTTTGGGTGGATTTTCCAGCAATTTCTTGATTCTCGTAATAATCTCAATGATATTATCTTTGGTTATCCTCATGCAATCAGTAGCAGGCAATACGATTTTACCATGTTTACGGAATAGCTGGATATCTGTTGAGTTAGTGATTATACCCCATTGAGATGTTTGGCACTTATCACCAAGCAGATAACCTGTTATCTGTTCTTTAGCTTTTTTGTACCTGGGAGTACCTTCTGCTAAGTTGATAATTGCGTTTCCAGCTACTCTTCCCTTAACTTCAATGACTAAGTACGGGTTAATCTTAGAAACTGAAAATTTATCATCAGAGTGATTCTTACGAGCAGCAAAATCAGCAGGGCCGATGCCTGTCTTAAACTGTTGTACCCACTCATCAGGGCTGAATCCAAGTGCATTTAGAAGGACTTTGACAAATCGATCTTCGACTTCTGGCTCTGCTGCATTCTGTGAAATGCTATCTAAAACTTCATTCCAGTTGATAGTTGTCATAACTTAGACCTAGATACTTAAGTAAAATCATAACGCTTGGTTTGAGTTTGTGTCATCGTTAGCTACCTCGCGCTCTAGCTATATGAACAGTCAACATACTGTTGGAAAAGTTATATATTTTCGAGTATGCTTGACTTTTTTACACATCAGTGATATTTTTAGGCGAAAATAAACTAAACTGGCGATCCTCTTCGAGGGCTTCGCTAACGCACTTTTTGAACAAATGATAGTACCACACTTTCAAACCCTAGCCATTCCGGGCGACAGCAACACAACAGCCAGCAATTTACTCGATCGAGTAGACCTCCTGCGGTTAGAATCAACCCAAAAATTGCAGCAAAACCAGAGGGGAGAAAAAGGACAATTCTTAACACCGTGCTCCGCAGCAAGTTTGATGGCGGGAATGTTTGAATTTAAGTGTCCAGATATATCATTATTAGATGCCGGTGCAGGTATTGGTTCCCTGATCGCAGCCGTTGTTTGCGAGCTTTGTCAGCGCCCCAATAAACCGCGAACGCTGCACGTTACAGCTTATGAAATTGATATTATTTTGATTGAATACCTCAAACAAACCTTAGAACTGTGCAGGCTTGAATGTCAGATATTTGGCATAATTTTTACCAGTACAATTCGCCAAGTAGATTTCATTCAAGAATCTGCTGAAATATTGAATCCTAATCTATTTACAAAGTCAAAAAAACTGGAATTTACCAATGCAATCATCAATCCTCCCTATGCTAAAATCCCAGCTAAATCCCAAGTTCGCACCTGGCTGCGTTCTATAGGAGTAGAAACCGGCAATCTCTACACAGGCTTCACCGTTGCTGCAGCCAAACTGCTCAAACCAAACGGTGAATTAGTGTCGATTACTCCCCGCAGCTTTTGCAACGGTTTATACTTTCGAGATTTCCGTAAAGTCTTCCTGCAAATGATGGCTTTACGCCAAATACATATCTTTGAATCGCGACAGGAAATATTTCGCGATGATGCGGTGCTGCAAGAAACTATTATTTTACGCGCTACCAAACAAATAGAAAAGCCCGATACTGTAACGATTACCTCAAGCAATAGTGCTGATGACGATTTAATTTTGTGTCATAATATACGATATACTGATGTAGTTAACCCCAAAGATTCCGAGCAGTTTATTCGGATTTTGCCCGATGCCCTCAGCCAGCAATTAGTCGAGCAAATGGCTCAATTTACTTGCACGCTAAAAGAATTAGGTTTGACAGTTTCCACCGGAAAAGTTGTAGATTTTCGCGTTGGTTCTGACTTGCGGCTAGAACTCGAAAAAGATGCAGTTCCACTGATTTATCCAGCACATTTCTCGGCTGGGTTTGTTGAATATCCCACCGTAACTAAAAAGCATCAAGCTTTAGCTGTCACCGATAAAACTGCTGCACTCCTCGTACCTAACGAAAATTATGTTTTGACCAAGCGCTTCTCGTCAAAGGAAGAGCAAAAGCGAATTGTTGCAGTTGTTTGGGAGTATCACAAAATTAATAGTTCTAGCGTTGGTT
Organism: Chroococcales cyanobacterium; assembly: GCA_038260455.1. Classification (GTDB taxonomy): domain Bacteria; phylum Cyanobacteriota; class Cyanobacteriia; order Cyanobacteriales; family Microcoleaceae; genus Microcoleus. The sequence continues at coordinate 5,181 of JBBSNU010000133.1, forward strand.
TTGAAAACCATTTAAATTACTTTCACCAACAAGGACGCGGATTAGACCTCACTATGGCGCGGGGATTGACTGTTTATCTAAATTCGAGTTTGGTAGATGGGTTTTTCCGGCTGTTCAACGGACACACTCAAGTTAATGCTACTGATTTACGCAATTTGCAGTATCCTAATTTAGAGCAATTACTTTTATTGGGCGATCGAGTTGGAGAAATATTTCCTACACAGCGGGAGATTGATGAACTTGTTGACAGACAACTGCAGAAAGCGACAAGTTCTGGATTTATATAAAGTCTGGCGATCGCCCTTCATGTTAAACTTTTTGCCAGCTCATTTTCTGAAAAATATACGGTAATTAAGACTTAAGACTGTAAACTGTTTGGGGCGTCAACTGCAATATAGCTAATTCAAGACTGGGAGCATCTCATTTTTGTAAAAAGCATTTTTTTCTTTCTTATAGTGCGAGCGTCCCCGCTCGCGTATTATACGATACGCGAGCGGGGACGCTCGCACTATTAAATGCAAAACTGAGATGCTCCCTCAAGACTTGCGCGCGGGTGGTCAGAAACCGGGTTTTTTGCGAAAATCTTTCGCACTCGCCCACAGATTCGGTAAAAAACCCGGTTTCTTTGGCTTTAGCGCATCCAAAAGATAGAGTGTGCGCGTAAGTCCTATAATTGCAATTCTCAATTCATCTCAACGTGAATCTATGCAACCTATCGACTGGTTAATTGTCCTACTTTACCTGATCTTCTCCCTATCGGTGGGCTTATATCTCTCCCGCAAAGGGTCGAAGAGTATGGTAGATTTTTTTGTATCGGGTCGATCGCTTCCTTGGTGGCTGGCTGGTAGCAGCATGGCGGCTACCACTTTTTCCATCGACACTCCCCTCTACGTTGCTGGAATAGTCGGGAATCGGGGAATTGCTGGCAATTGGGAGTGGTGGAGTTTTGGCATTTCTCACATTATTATGGTGTACGTTTTTGCCAAAATGTGGCGGCGTTCTGAAGTCATTACCGATGCGGAACTGACAGAGGTTCGCTACGGTGGCAAAACGGCGGCTGTTTTGCGGGCTACAAAAGCATTTTTGTTTGCTGTTCCTATCAACTGCATCGGTATCGGGTACGCGATGCTGGCAACGGTTAAAGTTGTAGATGCTTTGCAAATTTGGCAGGGATTTGGGATTGAACCGGGACAAAATCTCAAGTTTTTGAGCGTTCTCGGTGTCAGTGTTTTAGTGTTATTTTACGCTGGTTTTGCTGGTTTGTGGGGGGTGGTTGCTACTGATTTTATTCAGTTAATTTTGGCACTTGTGGGTGCTATTTTAGTAGCATTTTTTGCTCTCAGCAGCGATCGCATTCCCGGCATTCACGCCCTGATTCCGGCGGTGCAGCAGGCTACAAAACAGGATATTTTATCATTTTTTCCCTTTAGTATTGGGTCTGACGGCTTTCGGTGGAGTGAGGCGGCTGGCATTACTTCGAGCACGTTTTTAGCTTATCTTGGCGTTCAGTGGTGGTCGTGGCGGCGCAGCGACGGCGGCGGCGAATTCATTCAGCGTTTGATCGCTGCTAAGGATGAAGCGGAGGCGGAAAAGTCGGCTTGGCTGTTTAATATTTTGAATTACGTGGTGCGGCCTTGGCCTTGGATTATTGTAGCTTTGGTGGCGATCGCAATTTATCCCGATTTGGAAGACCGGGAATTGGGCTATCCCAAATTGATGCTAGATTTTTTGCCGCCTGCAATGTTGGGGTTAGTAGTCGCATCGCTGCTGGCAGCTTTTATGAGTACGGTTTCTACTTCAATTAACTGGGGCGCTTCTTTTGTAACTAATGATTTGTATCTCCGCTTTTTCAAGCCAGATGCTACTCAAGACGAACTCGTGTGGGTGGGCCGGCTTTCTTCGGTTTTTGTAACTGCTTTGGGTGCGGTGGCGGCTTATTTTGCACAGGATGTGGCGACGGTTTTTCGGTTGGTAATTGCGATCGGTACTGGTTCGGGATTGGTGTTAATTTTGCGCTGGTTTTGGTGGCGAATTAATGCAGCGGCGGAACTGACAGCAATTATCGGCGGTTTTGTGGTGGGTTTGACTACCAGTTCGGTGCCGGCTTTGCAAATTCAAGACTTTGGTTTGCGTTTGATGTTTATTACGGTGACAGTTGGCATTATGTGGATCGCGGCGATGCTGCTGACTCCTGCGGAATCTGACGAGACTCTCGATGAATTTTACCGCCGGGTGCGGCCGGGCGGGCCTGGTTGGAAAAGACAGCGCGATCGCACTGGTTTAGAACCGGTTCAAGATTTAGGAACTGACCTCAAACGGGTATTAGCGGCGATTCTATTAATGTTTGGATCGATGTTCGCGATCGGCGGATTTTTACTGCTTCAGCCGCTAACGGGATGGGTATCTTTAACCGTCGCTGTTGTCGGCGGGATGTGTTTGCGACAGCTAAATAAGATCAAGGTTTTACCGATGCCAAGGCCCGGACTCGATGATGTAGATTAGGGAATTACGAATGATATCATGTCCGTTCGATTGACCGCCATAAGGATCGAAAACTTAATAACTTAAGCACCTCCTAAAGTCCTCTCTCCTTTAAGTTGCGAGCTCAAAGGAGGGCAACCACGGGGGGATTGCCCCTACAAAGAATGACATAGCCCTGCCTCCTAAAGTCCTCTCTCCTTTAAGTTGCGAGCTCAAAGGAGGCAGAGCCTCCGGATCTGCATTACCAGGCAGAGCCTGGTAACGAGCAATTTGAGCGTGCTGTCCCCGCTCAATAAAAAATGCTTCTTGCAATGCCGGAGATGCTCCCCTGTCAACTGTCAACTGTCAACTGTCAACTGTTGAAGGCGCACCCTGCATGATTAGCCAGCGACCAATTAAATTGAAATAAAATCGCTAGCTGTTAGCGGACTCCTTGAAATGCCAGGAATACTGGCAAGAACTTCGCCGTTACTGGCAATTCCGATCGTTGTTGAAACATCGCCTTGAGTAACTGTCAGTTGGTTGAAAGTCAAACCTTTGGTCAAACCGATTAAATCTTGACCCTGTTGAAAGTCTATAATTGTATCTGTACCTGCGCCGGCTCCTAACACTAATACGTCGCGTCCAGCGCCACTAATTAAGAGATCGGCACCAACTCCACCAACGAGTGTATCGTCCCCATCTCCCCCGTCCAAATTATCATCTCCTTTGCCACCAAATAGCTGATCGTTGCCGGTGCCACCGCTGATAATATCATTGTTGCGACTGCCGGCGAGAGTGTCGTTTCCCCCGTTACCAATAATAATATCGTCGCCGCCAAAACCTGTGGCTGTATTGTTGGCATCGTCGCCTAATAAATAATTAGGTTGAGATTGGTTGAGAGCATTTTGGATGGTAAGAATGTTTCCGAAAAATGTGGCTCCCGGAGCGGTTCTCGATTGCTCAAAGGTGCTGCGCGATTGCAGTGCTGCTCCCAATTCTGGCAGCACAAAGTCTACGCCAGCTAACAGTTCTAAATAATCTGAATCGGTAAAAGTAAAATCGGGGCTACTCAATTGGTTTGCAGAAATTTCTGTTTGAGTAAAGCCGACAGGAGGAGTTGTTAATAAGCCTGTTTGCGTGTGCTTTTCTAAGACTAATAGCGGGTTAATAATCGGGTTGGTAAATGTTTGTAAAAACACTTTTCCTGGCAGAAAAGCTTCTCCTCCCAAACTCACAAAGTCGCCGCTAACAATGTAGTGAGTTACATTCTTGCTTGCACCGGCTTTCTGTGTAAAAGTATTGACTGTGCTCCGATCGACTCCGGGAGAATTGAAAGTGACCACATCTCCGATCGCAGATGTGAATTCGCTGGCGGCTAGCTGGGTTAAGGCACCGCCCAAGCTGTGTCCGAGAACGTCTGGCGGCAAGCGGCCGGGGTTTTTTGCTGTATCTTGACCGATCTCTGTCAGCCAATTGCCTAGGGCTTGTTTGTTGGCTTCAAATTGGTTGAAACCGATGCCTCGCGGGTCTGTGTTGGCAACTTCGTCGATCGGTTGGTCAACGCCCCGAAATACGAGAACTGGCGGTTTGTCTGGGGTGCTGGATATTAAGCCGATCGCGTGAAACCCAGTTGTCGGATCGTCAAAGGTGCGATCGATTTGGTAGCCGGCAGCGCTCAAACCAGTTTGAACGACAGTTTGAAACTGGGGGTTGTTATCTATGTAAGCAACTTGTTTCGCTAGATTTTCGTAAACGGCGGGGGAGGAAGGCATATTTTTTATTTCCTGTGGTTGAATTTGGCATTAGTTTTTAACCCAATACGGTTTACTTAAGAGGGCGGGTTTTGCCTTGATACAGTCGATTATTTCATAAATTCGCTCGCCCAAGCCGCCCCTCCCGCAATATGGTTGACTTAAGAAATTCGTCAAAAAGCATTAAGTAAACCGTATTGGTTTTTAACCTGGTTAATTCATTTTACTTTGACACTCTCAGGGTTAAAACCACTGAGATTCTTAATTCAGCGACTGACCTTTAAATGTTGCGTCCTTTCGGCAATACTCAAACTTTTTAACCGTAGAAACCTACCAATTAACGAGCCTGATTCGCAGCCACCCTAAGA
>JBBSNU010000134.1:0-9755 GCA_038260455.1 Chroococcales cyanobacterium
GAGCTTGCTCGAAGCTTCTGAATTGGTCAAGCAAATTGAAGAAGCTTTTGGCGTCAGCGCTGCTGCTGTAGGTGGCGGCATGATGATGATGGGCGCTCCTGCGGCCGCTGCTGAAGTAGCAGAAGAACAAACTGAATTCACCGTGATGCTGGAAGAAGTTCCTGCTGACAAGAAAATCGCAATTCTCAAGGAAGTCCGGGCGATTACCGGTCTGGGCTTGAAGGAAGCGAAAGATTTGGTAGAAGCCGCACCCAAGGCAGTTAAGGAAGCTATTGCCAAGGAAGCTGCTGAAGAAATGAAGAAGCAGCTTGAAGCTGTGGGCGCAAAGGTTTCTGTCAAGTAGTGATGGAATTTAGCCGATAGGTTTCAACCTGTCGCTATGAGACCTCAGTTTGCTGCTGCAAGCTGAGGTTTTTTTTGGGTTGGTGCGATCGATCGACAAATTTCGAGACTTGTAGGGGCGGGTTTAGCGCGAAATCTGAACCAACAGCAGACAATTTTAGTACAAAACCCGCCCCAACCCAACGACAGGATTTTATTCTCTTGGCAGTTACCGGACATGATAACAGTCACAGATCCGCAAAGGCGGGTTTTGTTCGGAGATTGTGCTCTACATTCAATGTTGCGCGCTAAACCCGCCCCTACAAGTTACTCACCAAATTATCAAAACTCTGCATCCATTTGCCGCACGACTGTTAAAGCAGAATAAGAAACGCCGGCGGTTCCTTCTCCGGGATGGGTAGAGTCGCCGACTAACCACAGGTTTTTAATCGGCGTGCGGTTGGCAAATCCGAAGGGGCCGAAGGTTGGTACTCGCTGGCCGATGCCGCCTACAACGCCTTGATCGCGCGCCGTGTAGCGGGCAAAGGTGCGGGGTGTGGCTGATTCTTGGTGTACAATTTTTTCGGGTGTCAAATCGAAATATTCGCTCAAACGGGCGATCGCCCCTGCGGTATATTTTTGCTTCAATCCTTCATAATCAACCGAATTCCACCACATTCGAGTATCAGTAAAAGACGAAGCAATCACAGTCGCCATTCCCTGCGGTGCTCGGCCATCACCCGGATGGCTGACAGAAACAAATAATGAATTATTCTCCCCTATCTCGCCGTCGTAGTCGTAAAGAAACTGCAGGTGCGGCGGACAATTTGCCGGAATTGCGCTTTCATGCACTGCCAAATATATGACAAATGCGCCGGATGCGGGCGGCAATTTATCAACTCGATATTTGTAGCCTGCCATTTGATTTGGCAGTTGATTTGTTGTGTCTGAATTATTTGTTAAAGTTTCTAAAATAGGCTCGCTTGACAATAATTTTACGAGATTTTGTGCGGTGACGTTGGCAACAATGCGATCGGCAGTTTCTGTCCAAACTTCGCCGGTTTTTTGATTGCGAATCACTGTACCGGTGGCTTTCCCGTTACTGGTGACAATGCTTTCGACAGTATGCCGCAACAGCACTTTGCCGCCGTAAAGCTCGATCGCGCTTACGAGTCGATCGCTCAAAACCTGCATACTTCCTTGTAAATGATACAATCCCTGCGGCTCTTGGGAAACTCCTAAAGCCGTCGCCGCGTACAGCAGCGCCGTTTCTTCAGTATCAACTTGAGAATACAATTTTAACTGCAAATCCAGAAAAGTTTTCAAGCGCAAATTGTGGCTCAACCCGCACAAGCGCAAAGCATCACCCACCGTCATAAAAGTGAAAGGCAAAGTAATTAAAGTATCGGGGCGCACAGCTTGAATTAATTGCCAGAAATCCCAGAAATTTCTGGGCGGCAAAACTGGATCGCGCCCTTGAAAGTTCCAGCTAGCTTGGAACAATGTAGATAATAATTGCCAAAAACGTTCGCTACCGGGGAATTGGCGCTGTCTTTCTTCCTGCCATTTTTGCGGATCTCGCCACACGCTAATCGGTGCGGTTTCTCCCGGCAAAAACACCGCACAAGCGGGATCGCAGGGCGTGGCGGCGGGAAGTTCGATATCTAATTCCGAGAAAATTCGGTGGTGAATCCCTCCGGGTTCCAATCCTGCAACCTGCGTCGCGCCGACATCGAAGGTAAAGCCTTTGCGTTTGAAGGTGGAAGCGCATCCTCCGGGGACGATCGCCTGATCTAAGACTAGCACTTTGTATCCTCTGCGGGCTAGCAGGGCGGCTGCTGTCAGCCCGCCGATGCCGGCTCCAATTACCGTGACGCGGCTTTTTGTGTCTGCTGGACTGGATTTGCTCTCAGCGGGGCGATCGTTCGTCATAATTTATTTATTGTAATATTTCTTAATAGTATTATCATATTTTGCAATAAAAAGCTCTTGTGGCGACAGGTTGAAATCTATCGCTACAAGAGCTTGCGTCCGAGTTGAGAGGACGTTTCAGGGGTAATGCACGCGGGGTTCACCCGAAGCATTAAAGTTTTTGCCGTAGCCTATCGGAGAATCAGGGACGGCGCCACTTATTGAGATAAGCTTCACCAATCCCAGCCACAGCCTGCATTTGACCTAGCTGTTCCCGTAAAGCTTTGATGGTTCTGATCTGTTCTTGAGACTGTTGCTGCAAAGCGTCATAATTTCGCTGTTTCGCAGCACTCTGGCTCAATTGATTTTCTAGATATGGCAACTTGGTCAGTTGAGCTTGGAAGTTGTCGATCGCACTTGACTTTTCTGCTAACTGATGCTGCAAAGCTTCGTAACTCGACTTAGACACAGTTTGCTGCAATTGCTGTTCTAGATTTTGCTTGGAGGCTAATTGCTGTTGCAAAGATTCCAGCGCGCTTTCTTTTTCGCTCAACTGCTGCTGCAAAGTGTCGTAACTCGACTTCGTTACAGTTTTCTGCAATTGCTGTTCGAGATTTTGTTTTTCAGCTAATTGCTGCTGCAAAGATGCCAGCGCGTTTTCTTTTTCGCTCAACTGTTGCTGCAAAGTGTCGTAACTCGACTTCGTTACAGTTTCCGGCAATTTCTGTTCGAGATTTTGCTTGGAGGCTGCCAATTCCTGCTGCAAAGATGCCAGCGCGCTTTCTTTTTCGCTCAACTGTTGCTGTAAAGCTTCGTAACTCGACTTCGCTACAGTTTCCGGCAATTTCTGTTCGAGATTTTGTTTTTCAGCTAATTGCTGCTGCAAAGATGCCAGGGCGCTTTCTTTTTCGCTCAATTGCTGTTGCAAAGTGTCGTAACTTTCTTGCAGCGGATTCGGCTGTACGCTTACCTTGGACGATAGAGTTTCTGCCGTTACAGCGTCATTAATTTGGCTTTCTTCGGCTGTTTCCTCTGGTAAGTCAGCGGTATCGATCGCACCTTCTTCATCTTTTTTCCAAGTGATACTAACTTCACTTTTGTCCTTGGAAATATCCAAAGCGCCTTTTGCCAAGCGTTCTAGCAGTTCCGACCTCGATATTCCAAGCTTGCGAGCGATCGTATTCAATCGATCGGCACTAGAAGGAGTCAGCGAAAGTCCGACTTTGACTTTGCTTTCTGGATTTGAACTAACTGGATTGCGACTTTTTTTTACCATTGGCATTTTCCTCATGCCAACCTACACTTATTAGTATAGTGGCTGAAACATCTTTTAAAATTAATTCTTGTTACTTACCAATTGTGGCAGCTTGTGGCAACTTCCGTTCCAAATCGAACAAAAAGCCATGAATGTACTCTTCCGTCCATTCCTCGCCGTAGAACCGTTTAAACATTCCCCGGGCGGGGTCTTTTTCGGCACGATACCGCAGGTAACGCAGTTGAGCTTGTAAGATACTATCTAACTTTGCGCTATCTGTCACGGGTTCGGCGCGATCGACCAAATCCAAATAAGCAGCGAGATAGTCTTTGAAAGCTGCAAAAACCCGAGTTTCCACAACTTCCGTTTCCTTGGGGCGAGTCCACAGAAACGCCGGCGAGAAAAACTGTTTGGCTTCTTCTGGAAAATCTCCGCCCCAAGGAAGGTGCGGTTGATGAGCTTGAAACATTTGTGCGATCGGCGCAGTATACTTAGCCTCGTATTCAGCATCCCCGCCAAACAAAGGCTGCATATCCAGAGCAATTAAATGACCGCCGGGAAGCGTTACCAAATCCGCGCCAAAAAACGGCAAATCATAGTTAAGATGCGGGAAAATCACAAAGTTCAGAACTTGCAAGCTGTTGCCGCCTTGGACGTGAGCCGCGCGAATTTGCCGCAGTTTTGGGGATGAAAAAGCGTAACTGGTAGTTACGATTTCTTCTTGGTTTTTCCCTTTGCCGACGGTAGCTTCCTTGATTTCAAACCCTTCTGGAATCGGGTAAGACTGTAAGTCTAACCGATTTTTCATCAGAGCGATCGCCGTATCTAAAAAAGGTTGATAAAGAGTCATGTCGATTTTAGATTTTAGATTTTAGATTATACTTCTTCAATCAACAGGTTCCTAGTAAGGACTTTAGTCCTTCTTCCGGGAGCATCTCAGTTTGGCAAAAAGCATTTTTTTTATTGTAGTGCGAGCACCTCAAGAGCTCGCGAGTATAATACGCGAGCTCTTGAGGTGCTCGCACTATAAATGCAAAACTGAGATGCTCCGCTTCTTCCGAGGTTCGTAGTAAGGACTTTAGTCCTTCTTCCGAGGTTCGTAGTAAGGACTTTAGTCCTTCTTCCGAGGTTCGTAGTAAGGACTTTAGTCCTTCTTAAACCTTGATTTTAAGGACTGAAGTCCGAACTATCAAACTTTTTTGAAAAAATCCATGTAAATTCAGCGGTCATCGCGTGCCGGCGGCGACAGCTAAAGGCACAGCATCTTCAAACAAAAATTCGTAAAGAAATTTTTCTGCCCATTCGTGACCGAAATAACTGCTAAACAAGCCCGAAGCCGGGTCTCTGTCTGCGCTGTACTGGTCGTAATCTTTTTGAGCTTTAACGATGCGCTGGATATCTTCTTGGTCAGTCAGCGGTTGTGCGGACGACAGCATTTTCCAGTACAAATCCAAATAGTCTTTATAAGCTGGATATACCCGATTTTCTACAGTTTCCGCATCAGTTTTGGCGAACAGCAAGTATTTAGAAAAATACTGATTGGCATCATAAAATTTCATTTCTAAATTTTGTGCCAAATCGTCATACTTGTCGCGGAGGGATTGTAGAGGTTGAACGTATTTTGCTATATAAGCTTCATCTCTAAATAGTGGCTGAAAGTCGAGAACTACTAAAATTTTCTTCTTGCCAAAAGACAAGAGGTCAATTCCCAACAAAGGCAAATCGTAATTGTGATTGGGATAAATCACGCAATTAAAAACTTGAGCTGCTTCACCTGCATCGATGTAAGTGTAGCGAATTTTTCGCAATTGCGGGCATTCGTAACACCAACTGCGGATTTTAGCTGGGGTTTTGCCGCGCTCGCTGACATTGACTTCCAACCCCGAGGGAATGGGGCGACTTTGCAAATCAAACCTTTGAAACAGCTCTTGCTCTAGGTATTCCCGAAAAGGCTGGTACATGGCGAATTAACTCGGATGGCAAAACTCTTGCGATCGTAAATGATGCCGTCGGCTCCCGTCTCGTTTATTAAAAACAAAGTAACAATCCGTAACATTATGAAGGCGATCGGGCTAATCTAAGGGCGGGTATGAAGTGCGATCGGGCTTGTAGATTTCAAAATCAGCCAGTTTCCCTGCTTTTAAAGCGAAGTTTCCAAAGTCGCACCTACCACCCGCAGATCCGAATCTTTTGCCAAATAGCTCACAGCAGCGCGAGCTTGAGGATGGTCAAATTTTCTCAGCACCCGCGCAACTCGCATCCGAGTTCCCCAGTATTCGGCGCTCACCAGAGGTAACAATTGCTGCAATGCTGCTTCTGCTTTCTCAGTATTTGCCAGGATGCCCAACCCCTCCGTCGCCACATCCTGCACTGGTATATCTTCGCCCGCTAGACCGATCGTACAAATTTCTAATATGGCATCAGGACACTGCATTTCGTACATGGGAGCCATGATACTGCGGCGGACGAGCCAATTGTCATCGCAGCGAAAAGCCTCCACCAAGTGAGAAATTGCCTCGGTGCCGAACATTGCCACAGAGTTAGCGGCTTCTGCTCGCACGTTCGGATCGCGATCGAACTGCATCATTTTTAACAACGCCGCGAAAGATTCTGCAGTTTTACTCTGCCGCAATCCCATCGCCACGAACGATCGTACCATAAACTCAGGATCGTCCACCTTGGTCAGCAACACCGGCAGCGCCACCGCAGCATCGCACTTTCTCAAAGCCGTTATCGCCCGCAGCCTGTCTTTAGAATCCGAACTTTCCAGCGCTGCTTCGATTTCGCTAATTTTCATGAGCCAATTTAAATATATTTTTGTTACTTTTCTTGACAATTTTAACAATTCTTGCCGGATTTTGGGAAAATTATAAAAAATTCAGTTATTAGATTATGTCTGCAAATTTAGAGGCTGAAACTTCAACACCAGAAGACGTTCAGGAAGTAATTGCTGAGTTGGAGCAATACCGGCAACGGCTGATCGACGATACCTTGGAAATGGCTAAAAAGGTAAAAATGCCCAAGCAAGCAGTGATGAAGCAGTTGGAAAATCACCCAGAGATAGTTTATATCGACGGGGCGCTAGCCAATTTGCGATCGCAACCCAAAGATAATAATACGGCGGTTGAAACCGCGTAAGCGTCAAACAATGTCCGAGCCAAGCGGACTAAGAAAAAATAACCTAATTTTTACCGCCCATTCTTCAACCCGCTTGGCATTGCTTTTGTTTGTCTAAACGCGGTTTCAACAGCCCGGTATTCTTAAAAAATATGTAATTATGCTACTCCTGATTTAGGTTAGTTTGGGATAATGCCGATCGCACTTCTGGTAAAATTTAAATATGCCTTCTCCGAGTAATTATCCACTATCTATTTATCTAAGTAATCGCACATAATTAATTACATACAGCTTCTTTACGGAGGAAGGCTTGGGGAGCATCTCAGTTTTGCAAAAAGCATTTTTATTATAGTGCGAGCGTCCCCGCTCGTGAGTACAATACGCGAGCGGGGACGCTCGCACTATAAATGCAAAATTGAGATGCTCCCACCCATTTTTGGGGATAAAAAAGTAGAAACTTTAGGTAAACTACCGAATTCAACAGCAGAGTCAAATCTAAAATCAACAATCTAAAATCAACAATCTAAAATCTAAAATCAACTGACGGGGCTTAATCGTGTTTTTTCTGCTAAACTGCCAGCGAGAGCTGTGAATAACAGTTGGATAACTGGTATGATCTACGTGCTTATAGAGCCTAAAATACTCCAAAGCCAGCAGTGGGGCGGGACACAAACCTCACTATAAAATGCCGTAAAGGGAAAGATTACCAGTACCTTGAAGGAAGTTCTCGATCTCCTTAACAGGAGTCAGAATCCCACATCACAATCTATGGATTTGATGTGGGAGTGTCACGCAGAGAGCGCATTACAGGACAAGCTGAAGTAATGGCGAGACGACAATCTGACCAATTCCACACAGCACCGCAGTACAACTCATCCCCCAAGCCGACAGCACAATTGAGTGCAGAGGCGGTAGGCGATGCGAGTGCCTCAACAAGGGTGCTGCCGAGCGACGAGGGCAAAAGAACTTTTTGGCAGTGGCAGCTCATCTGGCTGAGTCTCCTAGTGGGATTTGGAGTCACCGGTGCGGCCGCATTCCTGTGGTTGCTGACTATGCCTCCGCCACCCAATTGCCAACAACTGTCGCCGCTGGCCGCGGATGGAGAGCGACTTTACTGCGCTCAGCAAGCGGCTAAGTCGGGCAAGCTAGAACAGCTAGAATCGGCAATTGCACTGGTGCAGGCTTGGCCGAAAGAACACCCGCTATACTCGCAGGGGCAACAGTTGATCGGAGAATGGTCAAAAGCCATGCTGGGTTTTGCCAGGGCAAAAATTGAGCAGGGGGATTTGAAGGGCGCTCTGGAGATTGTGGCGAAAATCCCCAAAACCAGTCCGTCTTACCCAGAGGTAGAGGATGCTGTTGCTGCTTGGGAAAAAAATTGGCAGGAGGGTCAAAAACTCTACGATACAGCCTTAACAGCTTTGAAAAGCGAGGATTTAAAGAAGGCTTGGGATTACGCTCAAGCTCTGTTTAAGCTGGAAAATATTTTCTGGAGTCAGAAGCGTTACAACGAGCTAATCCAGCAGATTTCTTTGGAAAGAAACGGCTGGCAGCGCTTGCAAGAGGCGAGAGATTTGGCGCAGGATGGCACTCCGCAAAATTTCGCTGAAGCGATCGTCCTGGCTCGTAAAATAGACTCGCAGCTTTTTGCGCGCGCTAAAGCAGAAAAGGAAATTGAGGGCTGGAGCCGGACTTTGCTGGCAATGGCTACTAAGCGGTTGGAGGCGAAAGACTTGCCGGGGACGATCGAGGCGGCTTCTGTGGTGCCGCAAAATACGCCACTGTTTGCGGAAGCTCAAGATTTGATGCAGTTGGGTAGGGCTCAGGCTGTGACGTGGAACCAGTCGATATCCACACCGCTGCCACAACATATTTTTAGTTTGCTCGAAGGGCAGGGCGCTGCTAGCCAAATTGCTCCGGGCCGCCCTCTGTACAAGCAGGCTCAAGTTCAAATTGAAAATTTGCAGGTGCAGTTTCAAGATTTGGTGCGGCTGCAAATGGCGAGCACGCTCGCTGGTTTGGGTCAGATAGGGTCATTTCAGGCAGCGATCGATCAAGCGCAAACCATCGGGCCTTCTCAGCCGCGGCGGATTCACGCTCAAACTTTGGTGGCTGCTTGGCGCCGGGAAATTCAACGGATCGAAGACAAATCTTTTGTGACTCTGGCGAAGCAGTTGGCAGAGCAGGGAACGGTTGACGGACTCAAGGGCGGCATGGCTCAGGTACGTTTGGTCGCTCTCAACCGCCCCCGGAGAATAGAGGCGCAAACTCTCTTGGCTCAGTGGACGAAACGCATAGAAGTGATCGAAGATCAGCCTTTTTTGGATGAAGCTATCGCTCTGGCGAAGGAAGGAAAACTTAGCGCGGCTATTGACAAAGCTTCGGAAATTAAGAGCGGTAGGACTCTGTATGCAAAAGCTCAGGATAATGTCTATCAGTGGGTGAGCGAACTGCAAGTTGCCCGAGACAGACCGATTCTGGATCGAGCTGCAGAATTGGCTTCTGGCGGCAGTCTGTCAGCGGCGATCGATATGGCTTCTCAAATCGGTTACGGTAGAGCGCTGTATTCAGAGGCTGCAGGGGCGATCGGGCGCTGGAGTGCTGAACTCAGAGCGAACACTGCACCACCGCCGGAGCCCGCTCGCGAGTACGCGCCAGCACCGCGACAGGAAGAGTACGCGCCAGCACCGCGACAAGAGGAGTACGCGCCAGCACCGCGACAGGAGGAGTACGCGCCAGCACCTGAACCAGAACCTTACTATCCGCCCGCCAGACAAGAGGCTCCGGCTCCGGCTCCAGAACCTTACTATCCGCCGGCGAGGGAGCCGGAACCTTACTATCCTCCAGCGAGGGAGCCGGAACCTTATTATCCTCCAGCGAGGGAGCCGGAACCTTACTATCCGCCCGCCAGACAAGAGGCTCCGGCTCCGGCTCCGGCTCCAGAGCCGGCTCCGGCTCCGGCTCCGGCTCCGGCTCCGGCTCCGCCGTCGATTCCTGAATCGGCTGGGCCTCCTGATGCTAATTTGCTCCCTGAGTAATTGGGTTTTCTGGCGATCGAGCTCTAACATCTCAAATCTAAAATCGAGTGAGTAATTTGCAACTGCTGTCGATCGATAACGACCCCATTTTCCGGCTGGGATTGCGAGTCGCC
>JBBSNU010000135.1:0-9733 GCA_038260455.1 Chroococcales cyanobacterium
AAAACCGCGCCAATCGATCGACTAAAAGCCTAATTTTTCTAACACCGGCTTAGTGGAAACAATATGCCGGTCGAGTCCCAGTTTTTTCGGCTCCACACCCAAAGCCAAAGCCACCAATTGCGGCAAATGCAGCACCGGCAAACCCAATTTGCGATCGATCGCTTTTTCCACCTCCGGCTGCCGCGAATCCAAATTTAAATGACAAAGCGGACAAGGAGTTACCATACAATCAGCGCCATTGTCAAGAGCATCTTGAATATGTTTTCCAGCCATCTGAAAAGATTGGTTAGTGGCATAACTCGCCAGCGGCCAGCCGCAGCACTGCGTCCGCCCTCGATAGTAAACGGGAGTTGCGCCGATCGCCCGAAACACATTTTCCATCGATTCCGGTTGGTGCGGGTCATCGTAAAGTAGCTTATCCTGAGCTCGCAGCAGATAGCATCCGTAAAAAGAGGCGCACTTCAAACCGGAAAGCTTGCGGGTGACTCGCTTCTGCACTTCTTCCAGGCCGTAATCTGCAACGATCGCCCACAATAGATGTTTCACCTCGGTAGTGCCTTGATAAGGCGAACAGCCTTGTTTTTCCAGCAAACCGTTGACTTTTTCGAGGTAAGGTCGATCGGTCTTTTGGGATTCCTTGAGGCGATCGTCCACATGACCGATTACCCCTTGACAAGTGCTGCAATGCGTGAGTAAAGGCAGATTTAGTTGCTCAGCCAAGGCAATATTGCGGGCGTTAACAGTATCTTCCAACAACTGCGAATCTTCCTTGAAAGTACCAGAACCGCAGCAGGAAGCTTTTTTGAGTTCCACCAGTTCAATCCCCAACGCTTGAGTCAGGGCTTGGGTAGACAGGTAAAGTTCGCGGGCAGCCCCTTGGGCCACGCAACCGGGAAAATAAGCATATCTGAGATTTTGGGATGGCATAGTCGTTTTTGCTGGGGAGACAAGGTTCAGGACAATGGATAAGAGCGATCGAATTTCTTCTTCATGATTACCGTATCAGAGCCTAGCTAGCGGTGAATTGTCAGCTTTTCTCAAGAATTTTGATCCCAATTTATCCAAAAAAAGCAACTAGAGGAAAACTCAAAACCCATATTCAGCAAAGATTACAATCTAAAATCTAAAATCTAAAATCTAAAATGGTATGAGGAAAGACCGATCGCCCGCGCCCCAATTGCTGCGGCCCCGTGTCACTTAGAAAAGTGGCAAGCCTTCCTTTTGCAGATCCCCCTTTCGGATAAGATTAGATACGCAGCAACCAATGAGGAGACAATGTTATGAGTCAAGACGACATTTTTGCTAGAGTCAAAAAAATTGTGGCAGATCAACTCGAAGTCGATCCGACCGAAGTCAAGCCCGAAGCCAACTTTGCTAACGATTTAGGAGCAGACTCCTTAGATACAGTAGAGCTGGTCATGGCCTTGGAAGAAGAGTTTGATATTGAAATTCCCGACGAAGCAGCCGAAGCAATTACTACGGTTCAAGCTTCTGTAGATTTCATCAGCAGCAAACTTGCAGCTCCAAAAGCATAAAATACCTGTCTTTTCCCCTAAGAGGAGAGAAATTTTAAAACTAAAAACTCCTCTTTTGTTCTGCGTTCTGGGTGTTTAATTTTTTGAAACTGAAATCATGACAAATTTTGAGCGTAAGCGCGTTGTTATCACGGGTCTCGGCGCGATTACACCGATCGGCAATACCTTGTCCGAATATTGGGACGGGTTGCTGGCCGGGAAAAATGGCATCGGCCCGATTACTTTGTTCGATGCGTCGCGGCACGACTGCCGGATTGCTGGAGAGGTGAAGGGTTTTAACCCACACGACTATTTAGAGCGCAAGGAAGCAAAGCGGATGGATCGCTTTGCTCAATTTGGGGTATCAGCGAGCAAACAAGCTCTGGCTGATGCCAAGTTTGAGATTAACGACCTGAACGCAGAACAGGTGGGTGTCATTCTTGGCACTGGCATTGGCGGGCTGAAGGTGTTGGAAGACCAGCAAGAGATCTATTTGACTCGCGGCCCCGATCGGTGCAGCCCGTTTATGATTCCCATGATGATTGCGAATATGGCCGCAGGCCTGACGGCGATTCAAACGGGTGCTAAAGGGCCAAATTCCTGCACGGTGACGGCCTGCGCGGCCGGGTCAAATGCGGTGGGCGATGCGTTTCGCATGGTTCAGGGCGGTTACGCGCAAGCGATGATTTGCGGCGGTACGGAAGCTGCGGTGACACCTTTGTGCGTGGCGGGTTTTGCTGCGGCGAGGGCGCTTTCGACTCGCAACGATGACCCGACTCATGCTTGCCGTCCGTTCGATCGCGATCGTGATGGTTTTGTCGTCGGCGAAGGTGCTGGCATTCTGATTTTAGAAGAAATGGAGTACGCTCTGGCGCGCGGCGCGAGAATTTACGCCGAAATCGTCGGCTACGGTTTAACCTGCGATGCGTATCACATGACATCCCCAGTACCGGGGGGCGAGGGTGCGTCGCGGGCGATCGCTTTAGCCCTCAAGGATGCTGGTTTGACACCGGATATGGTGAGTTATATCAACGCTCACGGCACGAGTACGCTTCCCAACGATTCTACGGAAACGAAGGCGATTAAGAAGGTTTTGGGGGAAAGTGCTTACAAAGTAGCCATTAGTTCTACCAAGTCGATGACTGGCCACCTGTTGGGCGGTTCTGGGGGAATTGAGGCGGTGGCTGCGGTAATGGCGATCGCCAATGACAAAATCCCGCCGACAATCAATCTGGAGAATCCCGATCCTGAGTGCGATTTGGACTATGTTCCGCATACAAGTCGCGATCTAAAAGTTGATGTAGCGCTGTCCAATTCCTTTGGATTTGGCGGCCACAACGTGACGCTGGCCTTCAAAAAGTTTGTTCCGTAACCGGAAGTCAGAAAGTCGCAAGTTAGAAGGTGAAAAATTAATTTTTCACCTTTTATTTTTTTGAGGTCAATTTTAAATTGGGCGCACTGCGACGAAGAAACCGGGTTTTTTACCAAATCTGCTGGCTACAGCGAATATTAGATGGATACGGTATGGCTAGAGCGGAACTTGGTGTCCCCAGAAGTCAACAAGAACACGATTTAAACGGATTTCAAGAGTGGATACAGGAAAGATATCAAATTACGTCAACTCACGGATGGGATAGTATCATTCTCTTCTTTTCTGTTGATGAAAAAGATGCCCTTGATAAGTTCTTTAAACTATTGGAAGAATTTCTGAATCAGGCTAAAATTGCTGAGGATAAGGAAACTTAGCATAGATGTCTCAAATCCTCACTTGACAATGCCTGGATCAAGATTCAACCTTAATTCTAGGAAGTAATTGCCGAAATCGAATATTGATTACCCGCTGAGCTAGGAAATTTAACAGAAAATGCTTGGACATTTTCCTGATTAAAATTAGGGGCATAATACTGCTTGATTTTGTCAAATGTCAGTTCGCCTTCTGTCAAATCATTTGTATAAGTTGTTTCAAGTTCCCTCATATACCCCAAAGCTGCTGCAAAGCCTTCAGGATCTTTCTCTGCCTCAATTTGAACAGATAAAGGATTTCCTGAATCGTTTTCGTAAAGTAAACTGATTACTCCTTTTCCTGCCCTTTTCCATTCAAAACCAGTAATTTTTTCCTTATTAATTTCAAGTAAATTATCGCCGTTTCTGACAATCAAATAGTTTTCTACATCAAAAATCATGGGTGGATCAGAAACTATAGTTAGTTCTCCCCATTCCCCAACTCTTAAATAGTATTTGCCATCCGCCCTAATAAAAAATTCGTCTATATTACCATAATCAATGCTGCCATCGGGATCTGCAATTGGGTTGATGTTGTTCACAACCAAATCGTAGGTTTGAGGGTGGGGGAAATTTACCGTCATCCGCCGATAACAATACTGTTCCCCTGGTAAAGGTTGAGTGTATAGAGGGTGATGCTCAGTGAGGACAGCTTCTAAGAGGATTTGTATAGATGTTTTAGCATGAATGCTGATTACATAGCTATCCTGTAGATAAATATTTTCAAAACCCGGAAACTGCCAGTAGTTTAAGCGTTCCATTGTTAAATGTCCCAATCGATAGGAGTATGATTAGCTATACTTTTTCTGTTAACGAGCTTTCCTTGTAGATCGATTCTACTGCCTTTAGCATTTTTTAGCTCTACATGAGGGTGATTACTTCCCGGAGCTCTTGGAGTTCCCTGTTTTAGCGTTAGCCTAGCTACTCCGTTTTTATCAATATATTTTAACGGGCCATTAGGTGTTTTATTCGGATGCCAGCCCTGTTGTGACTCAGCCCACATTTTAAAGTCGCTTGCTTTTGGATTAATCCGAGTTGAGATAGCTTGTATGATTCGTCCCCATGCCATTCGCCCTGCTAGAGTTGCCATACTAATAATTCACCATGAATTAGCTTATTCTCCCGGTAACAACTCCAACCGATATCGGTACAAAGCCACAGGATGCCCCCCAGCAGCAAAATAATCCGGGTCTTGCGGCGACAAATAAATCGCTGTCACCTGATCAGCCTCAATTTTTTTACTCGCAGAACCGCTATTTTTCGCGCTTCCAACTACTCGGTAAGCCGTTGTTGTTTCCACCTCGTTTAAATAAATATCTGCCTCTCCCCGAAACACTTGCTGAGAAATTTCTGCAGACACAAACTCATCGCGATTCGGCGTTTGGGTGCCGCGACTGGTAACAATCGAGATTAGGTGGCGATCGCCTTTGAGTATGGTAATCTGGCGGTTGGGATTGTTCGGATCGACTTTCACGGAAAGTACGCCACCGTCGCCTAAATAGGCTTTGGCGATGTTCAAACCGTTAAAAGTGCGATCGCCCACAATCTTCTTAGCTAGCTTAGATTTATAATTAGAAAAAAAACCAGTATTTATTTCTGGTTGAAATCGCACTTTAAATAATATCGGCTGCTGCAAATACTGGCGGTTGCTTTCAAACCCGGGAGTGACAATATTTGGCGCTAAAGGAGCGGCTAAATCCACTAAAGTGCTGGCAACATTCCAATCGCCGGCCATCCAGTCTGGATACACCAAATCTCCCTTAGCAGCAGCAATAGCAGGCTTGCTTTCCCAATTTGGAAAACTGGAAATGCGATCGGCCAAAACTCCCGCCCTCGCACCGCTACTCCACAGCAGCACCGTCAAAAGCAAAGAAAACCCCCAAATTACTTTCATACTAAATCACATTCAAACAGCTAATTTTATCTTTCTATCAAAAAGGTTCGTAGTCAGCAGTTTCGTCCTGATTTTTGCGGACTAAAGTCCTCACTACGAACCTTTTGTATTCAGGAGTTTTGGTTTTTTTGCGGACTAAAGTCCTCACTACAAACCTTTTTTAGTCGGGAATTTTGAGCTTTTTTTGCGGACTAAAGTCCTCACTACGAACCTTTTTTAGTCGGGAGTTTTGGGCTTTTTTTGCGGACTAAAGTCCTCACTACGAACCTTTTTTATTGTTGGTTAGCTTTAAATTGTTTCAACCGGTGCTGGTTCCCAAACTTCACCGTATTTTTCTTTCAATTCGTGCCAATTTTCTACCTGTCCCGGTTCATATTCTCCCGGCTTTCCCCACTGCAAAAATGCGCTCAAAGCAGCATCATTTTGTTCGTCTAAAAAACGAATTGCATAGGTGGTGAAATTACCTCTTTTGGCCTCGCCAGTCTCGAATTTCACTTGTTTTATTTTGTCCATATTCAAGTGAAATTCAAATATTTCGGCGTGCATATTTGCATATTTCCCCTTGGGCAACTCTGCGTAAAACAGCTTGTGTATTGAACCGCGCACTTCCAGCACAGCCGCGCTGCTAGTCACGATTAAACGCAGCGTTCCCAATTTTTCGCAAGCTTCCAAGAATTCTTTAAGAGTCGCAGTCATATCACTTTTTGATTTTTGATTTTTGATTTTGGATTAAATCGACAAGAAGCAAAGGTTAGTTGGAAAGCAGGAAAATTAATTAGATAAAAAAGGATAATTCTTCCTTCTTTTCACCCTGAGCGAAGCCGAAGGGCCTTCTTCCTTCTTCCTTCTTCCTTCTTCCTTCATTGTTCGTACATTTCGTAAGCAGCAACAATCCGCTGCACTAACGGGTGTCTCACCACGTCCGCTTGAGTGAATTCGCAGAAAGCTATGCCTTCAACGTTTCCCAGAATATTTTGAGCAACTGACAATCCCGACTGTTGGTGTGCGGGCAAATCTGTTTGAGTGATATCGCCTGTCACTACCATTTTCGATCGAAAGCCCAGACGAGTCAACACCATTTTCATTTGAGCAGGTGTTGTATTTTGAGCTTCGTCCAAAATTACGAAAGCATTGCTGAGAGTGCGCCCTCGCATATAAGCTAAAGGAGCTACTTCGATCAGGCCTCTTTCCATTAAATCGGCCATTTTTTCGGGGTCGATTATTTCTTGGAGGGCGTCGTAAAGCGGACGCAAATAGGGATCGACTTTTTGCTGCAAATCTCCCGGCAAAAATCCTAATTTTTCGCCAGCTTCTACGGCTGGCCTGGTTAAAATCAGCCGTTCGTACTGCTTGCTTAATAGCGCTTGTACGGCGAAAATAGCTGCTAGAAATGTTTTGCCAGTACCCGCGGGGCCGATGCAAAATGTCAGGTCGTGGGTGCGTACTGCTTGGACGTACTGGCGCTGCTTGAAGGTTTTGGCTCTGATTTCTTCGCCGCGGCGGGTTTTGGCGAGCACGTCTCGCTGCAAGTTTTGTAAATCTTCTTGGCGGTTGCTATCCAAAGCTTGGCGCGCTGTTTGGATTTCTACTCCGGTAATGGTTTTGCCGGCTTTCCACAAGTCGGAGAGCGATCGCACTAATTGATGACACAATTCTACTTGAGTTTTTGTGCCGGAAATCAGCAGTTCTTGCCCTCGCATTACCAGGTTAGCGCCGGTTTGCTTAGAGATAATTTTCAAGTTTTCTTCTTGATTGCCGGCGAGCGACATGGCGCTTTGATTGCTCGGTAACTCTATTGTTAGTTTTTCAGTCATGCCAGCATGAGCTCCTCCAAATCAGCCATTAAAAGTTAACAGTTAAATCAGCCTGGTTTTGCGAACAAAAAGACGCCAGGTACTAGCTTTTACCTAGTATCTAAGGCGTCTTTTCTGTTTAACTAAATGAGTTTGGTGCTTGAGGCACAAATCAAATCTCCCTTCTTTGAAGTCAGACAACTTGAAATTTTAGATACTTCGGCTTCGCTCAGTACAAGTCGCGAGCGAACAAGTTTTAGATTTTAGATGTACCTGATGCTGCTGAGATTTGAGATTGAAAATTTGAGATTTGTGTCCGATCGCAAAACCGGCAATCTCAAATCACAGGGGGCTTGTAATACCAAGCCTACAACAGGCAATCTAAAACCTAAAATTGTTTTTGGGTTGTGCAGTTAATAACCGGGAGTATTTCTGCTCGTTCTAAACGTAGGTGTGTTAGTACGGCGAGGTTGTTCTCTCGGAGTTCTGCTAGGTAAGGGAGTAGGCGAGGGAGGCGAGGTTCGGGGTCGGAAATCCCCTCGATCGCGCATACCGCGATCGCCCCTGGGCGGCCCGGAGCCTCGCTCGCCTCCTTCGCTATCGTATATGTCTAAGTAGAGCGACTGACCCACCGTTTGCGCCACCGCTTCGAGGGTAGTTCTAATTGCCTGAATATTGCGTCCGCCCCTACCATAAACCCGCCCCTTGTCAGGATCTTCAAAAGCGAGCCTTACCCAGACGCGAGATTGGCGGGGGTGCAGTTCGCAATCAACCCGCAAAGAGTCCGGCGACTCCAGAAAAGGTGCAATTAAAAACTGTACCAGTCCAGCATAGTTAGGGCTAGCTGACTGCTGTTGTGCTGCTGGACTCAACGTTGGCTCCGGCTCCGACTTGTTCAAATACATTAGCTTTTCTCAGGATGTCACGCACGGTGTCAGTTGGCTGAGCGCCTTGTTGGAGGCGCTTGACAATCGCTGGAACATCCAGCCTGGTTTCGTTATTTCTGGGGTTGTAGAAGCCGAGCTCTTCTAGTGGACGGCCGTCGCGGCGGGTAGAACTGTTCATCGCTACAATCCGGTAGCTGGTCTCGCGTTTTTTCCCGTATCTTTTCAATCGCAGTTTGATCATCTTCTTGCAGAATATTCCTGTTCCAATTCTAAGCTATTATGTCGGTCGTCTTTCGGCGAACCCCAACAGAATCGGTATTTCTTAACCTCCGAGCAAAATATCGCTGCGATTTGCCGCCCCTAGGGCCGGTCTGGCACCGTCTATATGCGGTGTAATTGCTAGAGGTAAAGTCGGTGCAGTACCCCACTGCTGCACCAGCTTTTGCAAAAATATATCTTGCTGCTCTCTCAAAGAGTCCCAATCGGTGCCGCGATTGATAATTGCAAACCAAACTAAGCCGCGATCGCGCGTGGGTATGGCTCCAGCCAAAGCAATCACCGTGTTCAAAGTACCAGTTTTCACCACAGCCGATCGCGGAATGTGTCGGTTTTCCAGAGTTCCTTTATCGCGCCCGGACACCGGAAACAAATCAGCAATCGTCAGCCCTGTAGTCTGAAGGTTGCGCCCGATCGCCTGCATCATCCCGCAAGCCGCCCTCGGAGACATCTGATTTTCGACTCCCAAGCCCGAACCGTTAATTAATTGAAGTTCCGCCTGCGGCACCCCAGCAGCCCAAGTCGCTTGTTGTTGAACAACTTTTGCCCCACCCAAATTGTCTGCCAGCATTTGGGCAATTTCATTGTCGCTGTGGACATTCATCTGCTTGATAATTTCGGCTAAAGGAAGCGATCGGCGCTTCAACAGCAAACGCCCGGAAGCGGGAATTTTTTGAGCGATCGGGCTGCCGGCGATCGTTACTTGCGGCTTTCGAGTGCCCGGAGCCATCTTAGAATACATTGCCAGCACGTCCCGCGGCCAACTGCGACTGTCCAGAGCCTGTCGCATACCCTCCCCCGCAACCAGAGGATCGGACTGGTAGTTCATGGGAAAATTGCCAGTTACGACCAAATTTCCCGCCACGCGATCGATACCCATTTGATTGAGAGCATTACCCACGGCGATCGCCTCCTCCCACACAAACAGCGGATCGCCCCCGCCATCGACCACCAAATCCCCCTGCAACACCCCATTCCTAATTGGCCCCGTTCCCCAGAACCGCGTTTCAAACTGATGATCCGCGCCCCAAGTTTCCAGGGAAGCCAGAGAAGTCGCAATCTTAGTCAGGGAAGCCCCAGGCATCAGCACAGTCCCCTGCTGGCTCACCAGCGGCTGCATTCCCGCTTGCACCCAAATTCCCTGATTTCCGTCAATCAGATGCTTGGCCTTCAAATCTTTTAAATATTCCTGCACAGCAGCTTCTGCAGGCAAGTCTGGATTTGCCGCATCTATTTTCCCAAAAGCCAGCTCTTCGGCCACCACTAACCCGGGAATCCCTCCCCGCCAAGCCAGCACAGACACGGCGTTGGGCGCGGCACTGCGTACCCCAGCCGCGTCTAGCCATAGAGACATGATTCCTGAGCTAAATAAATCCAAAAACATAACCATATATCAATACTTTCAGCCATCATCAAAAAAATGGGTAGAAACCCCGTCCTTTTAGGACGGCTTTACAAAAAGATTTGCCTCAAACCAACAATATCACAGAAAATGTGTTAACCTGTGAGAATGGAAAAAGCCTACCGCTACCGATTCTATCCCACTACGCAGCAAGAAAATCTCTTGCGACGGACAATGGGGTGTGC
>JBBSNU010000136.1:0-9718 GCA_038260455.1 Chroococcales cyanobacterium
GAAGGGCGCGATCGAATTTACGGACAAGCGGGCCTCGATACCCTCCTCGGCGGCGACGACAGCGACACCCTCTGGGGAGGCGACGACGGCGACAGCTTGCTAGGAGAATCCGGCAGCGATACCCTGTTCGGCGGTTTCGGCGACGACGTTCTAGACGGTGGCGATGACAGCGACAGCCTTTACGGTGAAGCGGGTAAAGACACCCTCTCCGGCGGTAGCGGTGACGACATGGTTGACGGCGGTACCGAAAACGATACCCTCTTCGGCAACGACGGCCGCGATAAATTGTACGGCCGCGCGGGCAATGATTTGTTAGAAGGCAATGCTGACAATGACGAACTCTGGGGCGGCGATAACGACGATACGCTGTTGGGACAAACCGGAGATGACATTCTCCGAGGTGAATCCGGCAACGACAGCCTGGATGGTGGCGAAGGGGACGATCGACTTTTCGGTCAAATCGGTACTGATACCCTCTCTGGTAATAACGGAGACGACTACTTAGAAGGCAACGCAGGCGATGATAGCTTGAGTGGCGGCGCAGGGCGCGATCGAATTTACGGCAACGACGGCAACGATATCGCAACAGGCGACGGCGGCGACGACTACATCGACGGCGGGGCCAACAACGATACTTTGTCTGGTGGTGAAGGAGTCGATCGAATTTTCGGTCAATCCGGCAACGACAGCCTCGAAGGCAACGAAGACAACGACTTCATCGATGCCGGAACCGGCAACGACACCCTGTGGGGCAACGACGGCGACGACGAACTCTACGGCCGCGAAGACCGAGATTTAATTGACGGCGGCCGCGGCAACGACCAAATCTACGGCGGAGATGCAGCCGACACCCTCCTCGGACAAACCGGCAACGACAACATCGACGGCGGTTCCGGCGGAGACTCGATTTCCGGCGGCGACGGCAACGACAACATTTGGGCGCAAGCAGGCGATGACTTCATCAACGGCGGCGCGGGCAACGACAACATTTGGGGTAACGAAGACGACGACACCATTCTCGGAGAAGCCGGCAACGACAAAATCGACGGCGGTTCCGGCTACGACAGCATCGACGGCGGCGCTGGCAACGACGAACTGTTCGGCGGTTCCGGCAACGACCAATTAATCGGAGGTGCCGGCAACGACAAAATCGACGGCAGCATCGACGACGACAAACTGTTCGGCGGGGCCGGCAACGACTTGATGTTTGGCAGTCAAGGGCAAGACACGATGTTAGGCGAAGTTGGCGAAGACACCCTCTACGGCGGCGACGAAACTGACTTGATGGACGGCGGGGCCAGTAACGACTTGGTTGTCGGCGACTCCGGCGACGACACTCTCACCGGCGATTCTGGCGACGACTCCCTAGTCGGCGGCAGCGGCAACGACTGGATGGGAGGAGGTAACGGCGATGACTTGATGTTCGGCGAATGCGATGACGACACGATGCTGGGAGGTGCCGGTAAAGACACCCTCGACGGCGGTTGCGGCAACGACTTGCTAACCGGAGAAGCCGGCAGCGACAACCTGTTGGGCAACGAAGGCGATGACAGCCTCGATGGTGGCAGCAGCGATGACACTCTCGATGGCGGTAATGGCAACGACTTCTTAAATGGTGGCAGCGGCAACGACAGCCTCAACGGCAACGATGGCGATGACAGCCTCTACGGTGGCGAAGGCAACAACATCCTCAAAGGCGGCAACGGCCAAGATACGCTGATTGGAGGCAGCAGTTCCGACATATTTGTGCTATCACCAAATTCGGGACTGGATAACATTTTCTACTTCCAGACCGATCGAGATTACTTAGGACTCGCACAAGACCTCACTTTTGACCAATTGCAAATCGTTCAAGGCGGTGAAAATTATACTAACGATGCCTTAATCAGCATCGCAGGCACCGGCGAACACCTAGCTTGGCTGAAAGATACTCAATTCAGTGCGATCGACAGTTCTCGCTTTATCTCCATCACTCCCGGAGGCCCACTGCCTGCAGCTTTCAATACTCCCTCGAATACCGATTATTTAACCGGCGAACTACTCGATCCTAGCGACGATTTGATTAGCGACGGTACTGACAGTTCTTTCGATCCCGGTGTAGTCGGAACTATTCCCGAATCGATCGGCAGCAGTTCAGGTACTAGCGTATCAATCACTCCTGCATCTAGTAGTGTCACAAACAGCACAACTCCCGCGCCAGCAACTCTCAGCTTGCAACCGTCAACAACAGCCACTAATCCAAGTAGTTTGACAGTAACTTCTGCCAATACTATCCCCAACGATATCTTGCTTAATGGCGGTTCAAACCCAAGCATGATGACCTTTAGCGAAACCGATGATGACATCCTGATCTACGACACTAACAGCTTGTTGAACTCTCTAATCAGCGCTCAAACTCAGCCAATTATTCCTTTAAGCGGCACGATCGCTAGTAGTTCAATTTCCCCAATTGCCAATACTTTTGCCAGCGACAGCAGCCTCTTAATTACTCCGGCTGCAAGTCCCAGCAACCCACTAGCAAATAGCGGTTTGAATGGCACTTCTAGCTTGTAGTAATTGTAGGTTTGATTGAGGGCGATCGAATAGACAAAAACCCGGTTTCTTAAAGAAACCGGGTTTTTTGCATTTTTTGTTGTAATATCAAATCCCGGTTAGCTATCCGCGCGATCGAGGGTATGGTGCGTTGCTCGTTGAATCTTAGTCAAGAGCGAGAATTATTGCTGACACACCTTACTTTTACTATACGAGTAGGTGAGCGATCGACCATGCCAAGACTACTGTCAATAATTTTGTAGGATAATTTCTAAGCATCAACCATCTCCTTGGTCTAATTCAAGAATACTGCGTTGTCTTTGCTCATTTATAAATTTTGTGAACTCCATAAATTTTGCAGGTAGCTCAGGATCTCTTTCTTGATACGAAGATGCGTAAGTTCTAAACTTTTTCTTAATTTTTATGAACGCAGGCATTTTCCTTAACTTTTCTTGTCGAGTAAGAACAAAATGGATGGATCTTCTTCTTCCCTTACCTTCCTCCGAAGTTGATAAAATACCACTCTCATACTGATGCAATCTTATGTTTTTATATCTTTTGCATAATTGTTTTACATGAGCATCATTTTCTCTTGAATAAAATCCTATTATTGAATTTGAGTTAATAATTTGAAAAGAATTCAGTATTTCAATATCCTTATCATTTGAAACGCAAGTTACCCGGCTGTTTTGTCCATATTTGTACACCTTCGGATCGTATAAACAAAGTGTCATTTTGGGGGACAATGGAAGGAAAATTTGAAGCCCGATCGCATTGAGGCTTGTAACTGCGGGGTGTTCCAACTCGCGATAAAACCAGTTGTAGATAAATACAGGATGATCGGATATGTAAAACTCTGACGCAGTTTCATTTTTAATAATATGGTATTCCATATCCCTTAAAAATACAGCATAAAGCACTCCTAGAACAGTAATCATAGAAGCTAAGCTATCCGGATATAATTTTAAGCATCCAGCACTTGCTTCTTCTGGATAAAATCCGTTCAAGTTTAAAAGCTCGCGTACCATTGACTCAAGTTGTGAATTTACAAAGCCACTTACTCTTTCACTTGCTTCAGGTGTTCTATAAAAGAGAGATAAGATAAATCTGTGCAAAGTCAAAGTATCTTCACCAACTATATTAAAATCCCCATTAACGATTTTATCTATTATTTTTGAAGCTGGTCCTTCTATTTTTTCAGCCATGAAGGTTTCAACTTTGTTGTCCTTGCCATAAAAATAGTTCTGTGAAAACACCTCCTTAACTGACTGGTTATATCTCACAACAGATCTTTCGATATCAAATATATTTATCCTTTTTCCCTTCTTTGCATCACAACCAAAATGCTTAAGCAAGCATTGAGGAACATAATGTTGGTTCTTAGTTATTTGCTTACTCATCAACGCTTTTATGGTTTTGTAAACTTACATAAATTACCTCGATCGATTTGAGATTTGAGATTTTGGAATTAACCCCACATACCGCCAAATCCTCACATAATTTCATCAAAAGTTACCTTCTCTGAAAAATCTTATTGCTCGAATGGCTCTACCAGAATAGCCTCTAAAATCCAACGTGTGATAATCGTATATCTAGGGCTGTAGATCGAAAACAATTTCCTCATATAATTGCTCGATCGGCAAACTTAGATTGATACTTTGAAACTCAACCCGATCGCCCGATCGATAGCTCAAAATCACCCATTCACCAGCATCATTTTTATGATAAATATCGATCGCAATTTCATCAGAACTGACCAACACATAATCAACCAGATTCGGATTGCGGCGATACTTTTCAAACTTCTTCCCTCGATCGTAAGCTTCGGTGCTATCCGATAAAACCTCGACAATTAAACAGGGATAGGTAATATAGAGAGGATGCTCCCTATCTCGATCGTCACAAGTCACGCTTAGATCGGGATACGTATAGTTGGGTGTATTGAGAATGTTAACCTTTAAATCTGAATTAAAAACACGACAAGGACTTCCCCGCAAGTGCGATCTGATTAAACTACCAACATTTAATTTAATCGCACTATGATTTTGAGTGCCACCAGTCATCGCATAAACCAGACCATCGATTAGCTCGTGTCTTTCTAGCTGCTTTTCCTCCCAACTAAAATACTCTTCGGGCGTAAAATAGCGATCGTTATCTCGTGCTGCTATCACAACCATAAACTCCCTAATCCAAAAGTAAATTAATTATAAGCCAATACGGTTTACTTAAGAAGATAATTGCTCAGCCCGCACCTGATTTAATCGAGAAATGTCATAGTCTCTGCGATTGCTTTCCCGAAGCGCAATAACAAACAACCTTAAGTGAACTGTATTGAATTATAGCAACCGCCACATCGGTGAGGACATAAATAACTTGATGAATAGAGCCGATACCCCTACTGCATCAATGATTTAATTCCCGTTATGCAACTGTCAACTGTCAACTGTCAACTGTCAACTGCTATAAGTCCTATGACGAACGCAGACGAAATTTCATCTGCGTTCATCTGCGTACATCCGCTAACATCTGCGGTCAAAAAATCTCAATCCGACTACTTCGCAGCAGGTAAAGACAACTGAGGCGAAGGATGAGAATAGCTGCCATTTTCAGCAATCACCAAAGGCGGTTCCTGCGACAACAAAAACTCGCGAATTAATCTAGCAACTGCCCTTTGCGCTAAACCGCCTACGACTTGCTGGCCCATGTTCTGCACTTCGCGTTTCACCAACAACTGCGGCAGTAGCTGCAATACTTTCATCGTGTCAAAACCGGGAGTTGATTGCAAAATATCCCAAATCCGCTTGATGTGTTCTAAGTTTTTTTGTTCAGTTTGTGAAACCACAGGTTGATTTGCCTTGACTCCAAACCATTCGCCGACAACTGCTTTGGCGTTAGCAAAAGCATTGCTGGAAAGTGTGTCGAGACTTTTTACCAATTCAGCGACAATCCGATCGCGAATAAAATCTCCCCTTTCAGAGAATAAATATTCTAAGGCTTGATTCATGATTTTGCTGACATCGTAATCGTCACTCTCGCGGGCATTGTTGAGCAAGTTTTCTAAGCGGTTCCAGCGGAATTCGCCTTGTTTGAACAGCAAATCTTTCAGAGATGCTCTCAATTCCGGTGCGGGGTCGCTCAACAGCCGTTTTGCTACGTAAGGATAGGCTTTGCTGAGCACTTTGAATTCCGGGTCAACGTTGATGGCGATGCCTTCTAGGGTGACGAGCGATCGAATAATCAAAGCGTAGTAAGCTGGAACTTGGAACGGATATTCGTACATCACGGCGGAAAGTTCGTCAGTAATGCTTTTGAAATTGAGTTCGGCAACGCTAGCACCCAAAGCATTGTTAAACACGCCGGCCAAAGCTGGAATAATTGGCGTTAAATCGGTATCCGGTGTCAAAAATTCTAACTTGACGTAATCTCTAGCTAAACCTTCAAAGTCGCGGTTGACCAAATGCACTACAGCTTCCAACAAGCCGTATCGCTGATAAGGTTTAACTTCGCTCATCATTCCAAAATCGAGATAAGCTAATTGACCGTCAGGAGTTGCCAGAAGATTGCCTGGATGCGGGTCTGCGTGAAAGAAACCGTGTTCTAGAAGCTGTCTGAGAGAGCACTGCACCCCCACTTCAATTAAGTAAGGAGCGTCGATTCCTTGAGCCTTGACGGCTTCTAAATCAGTGAGTTTGACGCCGGTGATCCACTCCATTGTCAAGACGCGGCGGCGGGTATATTCCCAGTAGATTTTGGGAACGTAAATATCTTTGAGATTTCCGTATAGTTGGGCGAAGCGTTCGGCATTTTGTCCTTCGTGGGTGTAGTCCATTTCTTCGTAAATGCGTTCGCCCAACTCGTCCATAATTCCCGCTAAATCGCTGCGAATTATTTTGAAACTGTTTTGCGCCCAAACTGCGACGCGCCGCAGGATATAAATATCTAGGCCGATGTTTTCGGCTAAACCCGGTCGCTGTACTTTGATGGCGACGATTTCCCCTGTTTTGAGTTTACCTTTGTAGACTTGTCCGAGGGAGGCTGCTGCGATCGGATCAGCAGTGATTTCGGCGTAAATTTCGTTGGGGTGTGCCCCTAATTCTTCTTGTATAAATTGATATGCTACTTCGTTGGGAAACGGTGGCAATTGGTCTTGCAGGGTTGTTAGTTCTTCTAAATATGCCGGCGGCACTAAGTCGGGGCGAGTTGAGAGTGCTTGTCCGATTTTGATGAAGGCTGGGCCGAGTTGGCTGAGAATTTCCCGCAGGCGCACGGCGCGGCGCTTTTGGTTGGCTGCGGTGCGCCCTCTTTTTTTGTCCCACCACAAACTGAAGGCAAAGCTAAAAAATGTCCAAACAACACTCGACAGCCGTCCCCAGACTTGCAGGGGGCGATTTCGGTATTGGGCTGCGATCGCCTCTGGATCGTAGCGCACAGCTTCTCCGGCCAACTCGTAAGCGATATCTTTGGCTGATTTGAGCGGTTCGGGAGTCACCGCCACTGTCTCTAGTTGTACTTCTACTGCTTGCAGGGGAACTGTTTCTATCTCTTGGAGATTTTGCAGTGCAGTGTGAGTCCCTGAATTTGAGTAAGTTAGCGGGGTGGCTGGCGATACTGTCTTGACATCCATAAACTCAGACCTAGTGTGAAGCATTGTAAACTAATTGTAACAATTTGTCGCCTTCTCACCACTGCTTTTAGATAGAGAAAACCGAAGTCATTGGGCATTGGGCATTGGGCATTGGGCATTGGGCATTGCGAATTGGTCATTGCGAATTGGTCATTGGGCATTGGGCATTGGGCATTGGGCATGGGGCATTGGGCATTGGGCATTGGGCATTGGGCATGGGGCATTGGGCATTGGCCAAACAGGGCATTGGCCAAACAGGGCATTGGGCATTGCGAATTGGGCATTGGTCATTAGTCCAAGACTTATGCGCTACGACCAAAGAAACCGGGTTTTTTAGTGGATATAGGGTCGTAATGCGTCTTTTCGAGAAAAACCCGGTTTCTGGCCACCCGCGCGTATTCTCCCCCTCTCCCATTCTCCCCCTCTTTACTCCCCGCCGGTTCTCTGGAGTCGATCGCGAATACCTGAAAGTTGCGATTTTGTGCTGACGGGCGATCGAGGTTGGGGCATTTCGGTATCCGGCCAGTTCGGTAAGTCGTTACAGGCACAGGATTCAGGTGGCATTCCGGCTTGTTGGAACACTACGGGCATGGCGCAGCGCGCGCAGGGACTGACTTCCCATGCTGGTGTCAGCAGTTGGGTAATTGTTTCGTTTGTGCCTTGCAGGTAGCAGTCTCCGCTGTCGGGGGAGATGATTTTTTGCCAGCATTCTTCAAATTCGCTGCTGTAGCGATCGCCCGCAATTACCGATTTTTGCAGCAGCGCTTCGGAACCGTTACGAATTAATACTTTTTTGCCTAACTGAAACCGCATAGGCAATATATTTTCTTACTTCAGTATTTGATGCCATAATTTTTAGTCAATCCTGCGATTAGTTGATGATTTTAAGCTTGGAAATTGAAATCTGTACTCTATATCAAGAGACATTTTTTAAGTTGGTGGACATAAATCAATTTAATAGTGTCATTGCGAGGAACGAAGCAATCGCAGCGTTTTGGTATTACTTCGTTATATCTTAGGACACGCAATATATACAATAATATATATGTCCACATACTTATTTCAATAGGCTTGGGTTAAAAAGCTAATTGTTCCGCGCGCGCATCAGTTAATCGAGAACTGGCATAATCTCTGCGATTGCTTCGCTCTTAAGCTCGCAATGACAAAAAACGTTAACTGAACTTAATTAGACTATACCTGATTTTTAGTTAAAATTTTCCGCCGGGAAACCTGGATTTTTGCTCGAAAAGTCGATCGCGCTTCGGGGCTGTTAATTCTTGGCTGGCGGCAGTGGCGTACCCAGGGCGCTCAAATTCAAGGCGTAACCTCCGGTGACGAGATAAACACTGTCGGCGATCGCCCCGATGTGCCGCACGAGAGTGCCGAGGCGATCGCGAAACAGCCGCCCCGCAGGATAAGCCGGCACAACGCCCCATCCGGTTTCTTCCCCTACCAAAATTACATCGGCCGCAGTTGACTTCAAACCGGCGAGCAAATCTTGCTGCATCTGGCCCCAAACTGCCACTTCTTGTTCCAAAAGATTCGCCGTCCAAGTTCCCAGGGAATCAATTAACAAGCAATCCGACACTGAGGCCGATCGCACAACTGCCGGTAATTCGATCGGCACTTCCAGAGTTTTCCAATCAACCAGACGGCGATTTCGGTGCTTTTCTAGGCGCTGTAGCCACTCCAAATCCGCTTCATCAACCACGCCGGTAGCCACATAGATTACTTGTTTTCCCGAAGTCTCAGCCAGAGTTTCTGCCCATTCACTTTTGCCGCTTCTGGCGGGCCCAGTCACTAAGATTATTTTAGTCATTTATGGTTTGTTATTTGTTATTTATGGTTTGTTATTTATGGTTTGTTATTGGTTATTTGATTGCCAATTATTTTAAGGTGATAATAGCATTAATGGGACAATATAGCGGTTCTCAAAAAGGTGAAGATAGCCCAATGCCCAATGCCCAATGCCCAATGCCCAATGCCCGATGCCCGATGCCCGATGCCCGATGCCCTATGCCCGAAGCGTACCTGATCTTTCTGAGAAAGGCTATATCAGAGTCAGTCGATCGAGCTTCCAAGCATAGCCGTTTTCTTTTCAAGTGAGGTACTACTAATTCGCAAGTCAGGTAGAAGAAGCAAGAAGCAGAAACTATTCCCAATGCTCAATGCCCTGTTTGGCCAATGCCCTGTTTGGCCAATGCCCCATATTTCCAAAGCTCTCAATTATGCCAGATCCTCCTCAGATATCAGCAATAATTTGCACCCACAATCGCGCAGCCTATCTAGGTGCAGCGATCGACAGCTTGCTGGTACAGGATTTTCCCGACAACTTTGAAGTAGTAATAGTCGATAACGGTTCTAGCGATTATGCGACTGCCGAAAGTTCCATTTCGCGCACCCGTGAGGTGGTAGAAGCGAGACTGGGCGATCGCCGCCTCAAGTACGTCTGGGAACCCGAAATCGGTCTGTCATTCGCCCGGAACACCGGCGCTAAGCAAGCTCGCAGCGACATATTAGCTTATCTCGACGACGACGCTATTGCCGAGTCTAATTGGCTCA
>JBBSNU010000137.1:0-9712 GCA_038260455.1 Chroococcales cyanobacterium
AAATCGAAAAATCTACTGACTGACGCACCTTGCATAACTGCTTGTCCTTAATTGTCGTTGCAAGTTGTAGTTGTAGGGTGCGTCAGTAAACAGTCTCTAAAAAAGCCGAAAAATTTGCGGACTGACGCACCTTACATAACTTTAATTCAGTAGATGGGGAGGAGGGCGGGTTTTGCCTTCAAAAACTGGCTGGTATCATAGATTCTTAGCTAAACCCGCCCCTACAAAATACTATTGTTTTTTCGCAATCACCTACTTACAACAACGTATACCCTCCTTATTTTTATGGCAAGGTGCGTCAGTTAACAGTCCCTGAACAAAACTAAAAAATCTGCTAACTGACGCACCCTACAGCCAGTTTATTCTCAGACAAAACTGCTAGTTGTAGTTGTAGGGTGCGTCAGTAAACAGTCTCAGGGAAAGCCGAAAAATCTGCTAACTGACGCACCTTACATAACTTTAATTCAGCCATATACAACAACCGATACCATTTTAATTTTCCCTTGCAAGGTGCGTCAGCTAATAGTCTTTGGACAAACCCAGAAATCTGCAAGTTGACGCACCCTACAGCCAGTTTATTCTAACTGAAAACTGCTAGAACTGCTCGTTACAGGAGCTTTATGTGCAGCCATAATTCGCTCAGCCAATTTCGAGAGTGGCAGACTTTGCAAATACACTTTACCAGGCCCGGTTAGCTTGACTAAAAACAAGCCTTCGCCGCCAAATAAAGCATTTCTAAAGCCGCCCACAAACTGAATATCGTAATCTACAGTCGGCGCAAAAGCGACCAAACAACCAGTGTCCGCTCGCAACACTTCGCCAACTCCCAAATTTTTCTCAACTATTGTTCCTCCCGCATGAACAAAAGCGAGGCCGTCACCCTGCAATTTTTGCAGAATAAAGCCTTCTCCGCCAAAGAAACCGGCACCAAGCCGCTTGGTGAAAGCTACATCAATGTCAATACCGTTTGCCGCACAGAGAAATGAGTCTTTTTGACACAGAAATTTGCCGCCAAGTTGGCCTAAATCGAGGGGAATTATTTTCCCAGGATATGGGGCGGCAAAAGCGACGCGGGCCTTGCGATTTCCGCTGTTGACAAAGGTGCTAATAAAAAAACTTTCCCCTGTCAGCATCCGTTTGAAACCTTGAAATATGCCACCACCTGTGGCTGTTTGCATCTGGATGTCGCCTTCCATGTATGTCATGGCTCCCACTTCAGCCCTCACGCCTTCTCTGGGGTCTAGTTCAATTTCGATGAGTTGCAAGTCGTCGCCGTAGATTTTGTAGTCAATAATATCTGCCATATGTTTCCGCTCATGTTAAATAACTGAAATTTTACTACAAAATCTTTAGTGGAAAATCCGCCAGCGTACCGGATATCATTTTTGAGTATTCAATGTTCAAGTTCTTCTTTTTCTCGCTGTACTTCGGGGTCTTGTTCCAGGCTGGGGTAAGTTGATGCGTACTTTGGTTTTTTGAACAGGCGGCGGATGTGTTCAAAATCTTGATTTTGCAGCCATCCAACTAAGCCGTCGGGCAGGACTGTAACTACTATTAAAAATAGCGCGCCCTGGAAAAATAGCCAGACTTCAGGAAATTGTTCGCTCAAGAAACTTTTACCAAAGTTAACTAGCAGCGCTCCCAATATTGCTCCCGATAATGTGGCGCGCCCTCCTACTGCTACCCAAATTACCATTTCGATCGAAAATGCAATGTCCATTGCTTTTGGGGAAATGATTCCGGTTTGTACGGTGAATAAAGCGCCTGCTATTCCGGCTAAACCGGCGGATATTGCAAATACTAAAACTTTGTATCCTGTGGGATTGTAGCCTGAGAAACGCAGGCGCACTTCGTCGTCGCGAATTGCTAGTAGCAAGCGCCCAAAACGCCCGCTTGTCAGCCACCGGCAGAGGGCGTAGGTTGCTACTAGAAATAGTATGGTGAGAATGTAGAAAATATATTGAGTGTCTCTACCGTTGACTGTGGCTCCGAACAGGGTTTTAAAGTCGGTGAGTCCGTTGGTGCCGTTAATCAGTTTTTGCTGGCCGTTGAAAAAGTTAAAAAATACAATTGTTGCTGCTTGGGTGAGAATTGAAAAGTAAACGCCTCGAATTCGATTGCGGAATACTAAGTAACCTAACAGTCCGCCCAAGATGGCGGGGATGAGGAATACTGCGATGACTGAGAAAGGAAATGAATAGAATGGTTGCCAAAACCAGGGCAGTTCAGTAACGCCGTAGAGGCTCATAAATTCGGGTAATTGAGTGCTGGCGGTTGGGGGAATTTGCAGTTTTAGGTGCATGGCAAATGCGTAGCCACCTAGGGCAAAAAATACGCCGTGTCCCAGGCTGAGTAAACCTGTATATCCCCAAATTAAGTCTATGCCGAGGGCTGCAATTGCTAGTGCTAAAAATCGTCCTAATTGGTTGAGACGAGCGTCAGGAACTATTCCTGGGATGAGCACGATCGCAATTAGGGCGATCGCCCCTATAATTGCTGCTTCTTTTAGCCGTGCCTTTTTTTGTGTATTTTTCATTTTTTTGGCGATCGAAACTGTAGTTGTTAATTCTCAACAGTGCGTCCTTTTTGCGGAAAAATTCCTCCTGGCTTCACTTGCAGAAAAGCCATAATTAAGGCAAATACCATGACTTTTGCCATGCTGGTGGTGGCGAAAAATGTGAAAAAATCAGCTAAAGGTTTGACAGGAGCAAACATTAATGCTAGTGTTCCCGAACCTATCAAGTAATTTGCAGTGCCGATCGCCATTGCAGCAACTACACTGCCCATAATCTTGCCGACACCGCCCACAACCACAACCATAAAAGTATCGACAATATAATTTTGTCCGGTATTTGACCCTACCGAACCAATCAGACTAATCGCGCAGCCAGCAACACCAGCCAACCCCGAACCCAAAGCAAAAGTCAGCGCATCTACTTTCTCGGTAGGTATTCCCAAACAAGCGCTCATGCTGCGATTTTGCGTCACAGCGCGAATCCGCAATCCCCACACAGACTTTTGCAAAAATAGGTAAATTCCCGCCAAACAAATTCCTGTCAGCGCAATAATAAAAAGTCTGGCGTAGGGGAGTTGAAAATTGCCCAACGGGATGCCGCCGCGCAGCCATGCAGGCGCAGTCACATCAACGTTTTGAGCGCCAAACCAAGGTTTAGTTACTGCGAGTTTGTAAGTTTGTGCTAAAAGTGCGCTCGCCGCCCAAGAAATACCCAAAGATAGAGGTAAAATTATGGCGATAAATGTGCTGCGAGTGCGATCGAAATCCGGGCGTCGCTTCAGCACCTGCAAGCCGCCAAAAAATAGCAAACAAAACACCGCAATTCCCGTTACCAGCACCCAACTAACGCTGCGGACAAACTGCTGCAAAATTAAACTTACACCCCACGTTGCCAGCAAAGTTTCTAGGGGCCGCCCGTAGAGATAGCGAATCACTCCGCGTTCGAGAATTAATCCTACCAGCGCCGCTACTAAAAAAGCTAAAGGCAGGGCAAATAAAATATAGGTTTCAAAGGCAAATCCGCCGATACCTTTGAAGACATTCTGCACTACAAAAGTTGTATAAGCCCCCAGCATCATCAATTCGCCGTGAGCCATATTAATCACGCCCATCAACCCGAAAATAATCGCTAATCCCAGGGCTGCAATTAGTAAAACAGCGCCGATGCTAATGCCATTGAATAAACCGTCTAATAAGCCGCTCAGCACTTTTTTACTCCTATTTTTCTTCTATAATATTTGATGTCGCGATTTTTTGTATAAAGGTAAGGTGCGCCCCCAAGCACCCTACAAACTTCGGATTTCACGATTGACTTCTGCTTTACTTAGGAATGAAAATTTAATAACTTAAATACCTCCTACAGTTCTTTCTCCTATAAGTGGCGAAGTAAAAGGAGGCAGAGCCTCCCGATATGCGTTACCAGGCAGAGCCTGGTAACAAGCAAAATCCGTTACATCCCGTACATTGCTCGTTGCCGAACTTGCTTCTGCTTTACTTAGCTGGTCTTGAATTTGCCGCCTTTGGCCGGATCTGACCAATCACAAGAAAAGCCTTGTGTTTCGGGGACAAACTGATTCCAAGGAATCGGTGGCACTGCTTCTGGCGTAGCAAAAACAATCTCAAACAAACCGTCTTCTCTCACCTTACCCAACCGCACAAATTTAGCAAGGTGGTGGTTGTTTTCTAGGGTCACTTTGCCCTCCGGCGCGTCAAAAGTTTGACCCAAAGCTGCTGCCCGCACTTTGTCCAAATCGTCGGCTGTTCCTGCTTTTTCCACGGCTTGCTTCCACAGGTAAACCATGATGTAAGCTGCTTCCATCGGGTCGTTTGTCACTCTGTCTTTGCCGTATTTTGCTTGGAAAGCTTCCACAAATTTTTTATTTTCGGGAGTGTCCACAGTCATGAAGTAATTCCAGGCGGCGTAATGGTCTTTGAGATATTCTACGCCGATCGCCTTTACTTCTTCTTCTGCAATACTGACAGACATGGAGGGATATTTGTCCGGGCCCAAACCGGCACCCTGCAACTGTTTGAAAAATGCGACGTTGCTGTCGCCGTTGAGGGAATTGAAGATGACACCGCCGTCGGGCAAAGCTGCCTTGATTTTAGTAATAATTGGCGTGACTTCTGTACCGCCCAAAGGAATGTAATCTTCGCCAACTAATTCTCCGCCCTTGGCTGCTAGTTGTGCTTTAATAATGGTGTTTGCCGTGCGGGGAAAAACGTAGTCAGACCCGATTAGAAAGAATTTTTTTCCTTTATTTTCTAGTAGCCAGTCAACTGCTGGTTCGATTTGTTGGTTTGGGGCGGCTCCGGTGTAAAAGATGTTTTTTGAACACTCTTGACCCTCGTATTGTACGGGATACCAGAGCATATGATTTTTTTCTTCAAAGACTGGCAATACTGCTTTGCGGCTGGCGGATGTCCAGCAGCCGAATACGGTGACAACTTTATCTTGGTCGATCAATTTTTTGGCTTTTTCGGCAAAAGTCGGCCAGTCTGAGTTGCCATCTTCTACTATTGCTTCGATTTGTTTTCCGAGGACACCGCCAGCTTTGTTGATTTCTTCGATCGCTAATTGTTCGGCATCAACCACGCTTTTTTCGCTGATGGACATTGTGCCGCTCAAGGAATG
Organism: Chroococcales cyanobacterium; assembly: GCA_038260455.1. Classification (GTDB taxonomy): domain Bacteria; phylum Cyanobacteriota; class Cyanobacteriia; order Cyanobacteriales; family Microcoleaceae; genus Microcoleus. The sequence continues at coordinate 5,151 of JBBSNU010000137.1, forward strand.
CAAAATTCCTACTTTGATCGTGTTTCCACCGCCTGCTGCTGCTGGTGTAGTTCCTGTTGCTGTTGGAGAAGCGGCTGGGGTGGCTGTTGGAGTCGGAGTTCTACAAGCTTTGAGGAATAAACTTGTTGTGAGGGTAGCAGAACCGTATAAAAGAAATTTCCGCCGATCGAATCGCTTTGTCATTTTTTCTTGTTACTCTTAAATAGCTCAGTCTGATGATTGAGAATAACATATAGCGACTTATATTAAGACTAGCTTCAGAAGAGTGTTGTATGTTTAGATACAAAATTTATTATTAAGTAAATTAAAGTTTAAGGACAATTTTCGACAATTTACAGTACCGTCTCTCAAAACGGGTCGCGATCGCACTGCGCTTTGAGTACGATCGGACTTGTGTAAATCACCCTGATTGTCGAATAACAAATTATTTGTCGCTTTAACAAATTAATGCCGTCTCAATAAAATTAGCTGAAGTCCTTGCTAGACAAGGAGTGTAGCAGCTTTTTTTCACAGAAAAAGTACAGCAGTGACTTTAACACGCTCGTTGTCGCTATTTAAACTTTTCACAAATTCTGTGTGGCTTCTTAAAAAAACCGGACTTGCCAAAATTACGGCAGGGTCTAACAAATTAAGCGTCGTTTTTTGAAAAAACAGCTTAGGATCTTGATTAAAAAATCAATTTTTTTTTGAGGCGTGCTGGTGATACGCGATTATACCCGATCGAGATCCGTTGAGGCGATCGCTCCCTTCAAAGCCATTGCAGGAAAGCCAGACGCTTTTTGGCGCTAGCATCCTCGATCAAATCTCCGAAAGCATCCCGATCACCTACCTCCCGCCGTAGAATTCTCCTAAGTTTTGGCGTCGCCAGGGCTGCAACTCTCAACGCCCATCGCATTTACATTGGCGTCAACGCTTTAGATTATTCCGGCTATCGAGACTGTCGCCCCGATTATATTCAAGCCACGCAAGAAGTATTTCGGCTAGGGACAAAACAGAGGAGAGAAGGTGATTAACTCTCTATCTTAACACCGCTGATTGAGCTAAAAAAGACAGAAATCATTAAATTAGGCAATAATTTATGAGTGCCTTCGGAAAAAACTTGGTCTTGTTACCCCGACGGTGAGGTTGCTTGTGGCGTTTGCGATTCCTGTCAGTTACCACGGGCAGCGTTTAATGAGTTAGATTTACAAGATCCGCTGCCTTACCGGAAAGAATTGGTTTAAAGCCGGAACCCTTTTAGGGATCAATTAAAATCAGACTATTCATTACTCCAATCCTCTTCGTTCTAGGTCAAGTGCTGTCAACTGTCAACTGTCAACTGTCAACTGAATGAAACTCCCAACCATAACACTCATCAATAAAAATTTTCTTAAAGATTTTTCCGCACTGAAGTTTAACCAATCGATAATCTATTTTAATGAAAGCTTATTCCAAATAGCTTATAATAGTTGTGCAATTTTCAACTGCCACTAAAACTCCTAAAAATTATGAAGCGGCGACATTTTGTTGGGTTCTCCCTATTGTTTGTAGCAAGCTGTTCTACAAAAGTAGATCAATCTAATCGCAGTTTTTCCAATTTGGCAGTCAGTGAACCAGAAACCCTTGAATTTGCCGTAACTGATATTCAGGGAGCAGAAGATTTACAACAAAATTATCAAGCATTTCGGACTGTTCTTGGGGAAGTTTTGGAGAAAAAAATTGAATTGTTCCCAGTAGATAACTATATAGCAGCAGCCGTAGCTCTCCAGTCGGGTCAGCTAAAATTAGCTCTGACAGGGCCATCTGAATATGTGATTATGCGGGCCCGGACAAATGCTGTTCCCGTCATTGCCATCACCCGCCCCGACTATCACTCAATTATTCTTGTTCGTGCCAATAGCGAGATTAAGTCAGCAGCACAATTGAAAGGTAAAACAATAGCTATGTGGGAAATAGGTGCAACCAGTGGTCATCTAAGCCCGATTAAAATTCTCATGGATGCTGGCTTAAATCCCCAATCAGACTTCAAAATCTCAATGTTGGGAAAAAAGGGTTTGCAGGCTCTCAAAAAAGACCAAGTTGAGGCATTAGGAATTGGTATGAGTAGATACAATGATTTACTCAAAATAGATGGTTTATCGGCCCAGGATTTTCGGATTATTGCCACAGGAGTACCCTTACCTAGTGACTTGTTTGTTGCTAGTAGCAACCTGCCTAATACTCTTGTGGAAAAAATCCGCACTCGCCTGGTAGAAAATCAAGACAAGCTAATTGAAGCAATTTTACTTGGCAAAGCTAATGATAAGTATCAAGGAGCTAAACTGGTGCCAGCAAACGACAGTGATTATAACATGATTCGTGAAGTTTATCAAGCCATTGGTCAGGGTAATGTCTTTTAAGATTAAATTTTATTTAATACAGAATTTGTAGTAGAGCTTTAGTCCTTAATCCCTAAAGTCTAGGGAATATGGCCCCTACTACGAATAAGAGACTTTCTTTATGTGCATTTACTAATAAAATTGTTAAAATTTAGCTCAGGTTGCCAGTATGCAAAAATTTGAACAGGGAGAAAATGGGGCGGTAAAATTCCCCAATCTTACCCTAAATAGACTGAAAAATAAAGCCGCTGTCACGGAAGGCGATCGCGACATCAAAAATCCTCTCAAAAAAACTCCCTTGACTGCAATTAACCGCTTCATTTCTGGCTTAAGCATTGCCAAAAAAATTACTTATGGCTACTCGCTAGCAATTGGAATAGCCGTACTAGGAACCACAGGGGGAATGATCTGTGGAGACTATTACCAAAAGCAAGCTTTCCAAGCTCTAACCTTCGCTGATGAGCAACAACATTTGCTCAGGGATTTAGAATATTCCGTGCAGACAGTGCAGTCACATCCCAAACGTTTAATCTCTGTTTTGGGAGATTCAATCTGGTTTGAATATGAAACTGCTAAGTTCTTGAAAGATGTGGATGTAGTCAAAAAAAATATTGCAGAACTAGCTTTCTTTACGGAAGAACATTTCACAGAATTAGCAGTAAATTCTGCTGACTTAAATGAACTGTTAAACGGTTACACAACTGCGACAGATTCGTATTCTCAACTGCTCAAATCTTTTTGGCAAGAAATAGAGCCATCCTCATTAAAACCAGAGGAAGTTAAAGATGCACAGCAGCAAGTATTGGATTTAATTAGAGGGGATAAAGCAGTTAAGCTCGATGTGAAGTTTGAGCGGCTGTCAGAGAGTTTGAGCTTGATGACACAAGTAGCTAAGGCACAGCAGAGACAAGCTTACATTAATTTTAATAGAGCTGAGGAATTGCGAGTGCAAATCATCGTAGTGAGTATGTTTGTGTCAGTCGCCATCGCTATTTTTTTAGCCATCTGTACCAGCCGCGCGATCGCCATTCCTCTCCAAGCGGTAACCAGGGTTGCTAAAACTATTACTCAACAAGCAAATTTTAATTTGCAAGTACCTGTCACCACAGAAGATGAAGTGGGAACCTTAGCCAAATCCATCAATCAATTAGTTGAATGGGTAGCAGAATACACCCATGAATTAGAGCTGGCTCGCCAAACTTTGGAAGAGCGAGTAGAAGAAAGAACAGAAGAACTTACAACAGCACTTTACCAACTTAAGCACACCCAAACCCAGTTAATTCAAACCGAAAAAATGTCCAGTTTAGGGCAGATGGTGGCAGGGGTAGCCCATGAAATAAACAACCCTGTTAACTTTATTCACGGCAACCTAAAATACGCCAACCAGTATATTATAGATTTGTTAAAGTTAATTCGTCTCTATCAGCAGGAATACCCGCAACCCACAGAGGCGATCGCAGAAGAAATCGCAGAGATAGAACTAGACTTTCTCACAGAGGATTTACTAAAACTGCTTGAATCTATGAAAATAGGTTCAGAACGCATCCGGCAAATAGTTTTGTCTTTGCGAAACTTCTCTCGCTTAGATGAAGCTCAAATGAAATTAGTTGATATCCATGAAGGCATTGACAATACACTATTGATTTTGAACAGTAGGCTCAAGCAGGGAATTGAAGTTGTCAAAAACTATGGAGAATTGCCAGAAATAGAGTGTTATCCAGCGCAGCTAAATCAAGTATTTATGAATATTCTAGTAAATGCGATAGATGCACTAGAAGAGTCATGGGATAACTCTAAAAAAGGTAAAAATCCTCAGATTTTAATTCAGACGCAAAAGTTGGACAGTAGCCAAATTCTGGTGCGAATTTGCGATAACGGCCCTGGCATTTCACCCGCCATCCAAAGCAAGCTATTTGACCCATTTTTTACAACTAAAGCACCAGGAAAAGGCACGGGTATTGGCCTGGCAATTTGCTATCAGATTGTGGAAAAACATCGGGGGAAAATAGAGGTAATTTCATCTTTGGGAGCGGGAGCAGAGTTTGCGATCGCACTTCCTGCCTCCTCTGAAACTTGAAGCTAGATATTGTCTATTATCAGGACAAATAATTTGTTATTCGACATATGGAGAATAGCGGACTCGAACCGCTGGCCTCTGCGGTGCGATCGCAGCGCTCTACCAACTGAGCTAATTCCCCTGATTGA
>JBBSNU010000138.1:0-9710 GCA_038260455.1 Chroococcales cyanobacterium
AAGTTCGCGGCCATCAGGTTAGCCCCGCTGAGATTGGCGCAGCTCAAATCGGTACCGATCAGATTTGCTTCGGTGAGGTTGGCTTCCGTCATGTCCACCCCTGCCAATTTCACTTCGCGCAAGTTCGCTCCCGTCAGGTTAGCGCCCTTGAGATTTGCGTCTTGGAAATTCGCTCTGGTAAAATTAGCCTCGCTGAGGTTTACCCCTGTTAAGTCGGCCCCAGCGAGGTTAATCTCTCGAAAAATTCTTTCTCCGGCCGCATATTGCCTCAGAATTCGATCGGCCTCCATGTCATTCGCCTCGCAATTTTTTTTTCAAACGTTAGAGTGATGGGTTCTACCACACACATCATCCCAGATAACCACGGTATTCACCCTGCACACTATAGTATCGGTAGAATCTTTGCACTCCGCTTTTTTGGCACTGCTGTGCCGCTCCCTTGAGCAGGGCATGACAAATATCAACGCTTCTGAGAAAATCAAAAATAGCCTAAAACTATGGGGACTGGGCAGTCAATCGATTGTAGATTGTAGATTGTAGATTTTAGAATTGACTCCACAGATCAGTTGACAGTTGACAAGTGACAACCCAACGACGGGCTGGGCAAGCTGCCCACTGCCCACTGCCCGCTGCCAACTGCCAACTGACAACTGCCAACTGACAACTGACAACTGACAACTGACAAAGGAAGTTTGAGAATGCCTGAAAATTTGAGAAGCCAAGCTGTGACTGGAGGCGTACAGCGCGCGCCCAACCGAGCAATGCTGCGGGCCGTCGGTTTTGGCGACGGCGATTTCACTAAACCCATTGTGGGGATTGCCAACGGCTACAGCACGATTACGCCCTGCAATATGGGATTGAACGACCTCGCTTTGCGGGCTGTTGCGGGTGCAAAAGAAGCCGGCGGGATGCCACAGATGTTCGGTACGATTACTATCAGCGACGGGATCTCGATGGCAACTGAAGGGATGAAATATTCCCTGGTTTCGAGAGATGTGATTGCAGATTCGATTGAAACTGTTTGCAACGGCCAAAGTATGGACGGGTTGCTGGCTGTGGGCGGTTGCGATAAGAATATGCCGGGGGCAATGATTGCGATCGCCCGCATGAACATTCCTGCTATTTTTGTCTACGGTGGGACGATCAAACCGGGACACCACAACGGACAAGATTTAACCGTTGTCAGCGTTTTTGAAGCAGTCGGTCAATTCAGCGCCGGCAAAATTGACGAAGCAGAACTCACCGCAGTGGAAAAAAAAGCTTGTCCGGGCGCGGGCTCCTGCGGCGGAATGTACACAGCAAATACAATGTCCAGCGCTTTTGAAGTGATGGGCATGAGTTTGCCCTATTCTTCGACAATGGCTGCTGAGGATGCCGAAAAAGCTGATAGCGCTGAGGAATCTGCCAAAGTTTTGGTGGAAGCAGTTCGGAAACAGTTGTTACCGAGCCAAATTTTGACACGCAAGGCCTTTGAAAATGCGATCGCGGTAATTATGGCGATCGGCGGTTCAACCAACGCTGTGCTGCATTTATTGGCCATTTCAAATACGATCGGCGTTGAACTATGCCTCGACGATTTTGAAACAATTCGAGCCAAAGTTCCCGTGCTGTGCGACCTCAAACCAAGCGGCAAATACGTAGCCGTCGATTTGCACAAAGCCGGCGGCATTCCGCAAGTCATGAAAATGCTTTTGGAACGCGGTTTACTGCACGGAGACGCGCTGACAATTAGCGGCCAAACTATTGCTGAAGTGTTGGCAGATATTCCCGCCGAACCGCGCACCGACCAAGATGTCATCCGCCCTTGGAATAACCCGATGTACGCCCAAGGACATTTAGCAATTCTCAGGGGAAATCTGGCAACAGAAGGAGCCGTTGCTAAAATTACAGGTGTTAAAACACCAAAAATTACCGGCCCGGCGCGGGTATTTGAATCCGAAGAAAATTGTTTGGATGCAATTTTGGCGGGCAAAATTCAAGCCGGAGATGTGATTGTCATCCGCTACGAAGGGCCCAAAGGCGGGCCGGGAATGCGCGAAATGTTAGCACCAACTTCGGCAATAATTGGTGCAGGTCTAAGCGATTCTGTCGGCTTAATTACTGACGGCCGCTTCTCTGGCGGAAGCTACGGCAGGGTTGTCGGTCACGTGGCACCAGAAGCGCAAGTTGGCGGCACAATTGCTTTAGTAAATGAGGGCGATTCGATTACGATTGATGCTAACAATCGCTTGTTGCAGCTCAATGTTGATGATGCAGAATTAGAGAAGCGCCGAGCTGCTTGGCAAGCTCCTAAACCTCGCTATACTAGGGGCGTTTTGGCTAAATACGCTAAATTGGTTTCTTCTAGCAGTCTCGGTGCTGTGACTGATTTGGGTTTGGGTTAAAGAAAGAAGACTTTTTTTAACCGCAGATAAACGCAGATGAACGCAGATAGTATTTTATCTGCGTTCATCTGTGTTTATCCGCTGATATCTGCGGTTAAAAAATCCCAATCTAATTAATGGGCTACAATTCAGTATTTCATCAATCAACCATCAGAAGTCTGTCGAATCTTTATAATTAGTGAGTGTATGTTAAAATGGTTGAGTTTATTTTATTCAATTTTTTTTTACTGCGAGTAAGCAATCAAATATTGTATAGCAATAAAATTGCTTACAATAAAAATATTATCTAGCTATAAAGAGAGAGTTTTAATTGCTATTAAAGTGGATATTTTAAGCTGTACAATAAATTAATATATTATATTTAAATGTTGACTTTTTAGGAAATATGCAGTATATTTGATTAAGGTATATAAACTGTTTAACTCCTATTCTAAGTATGGCGCGTGGCGAAACCCTCAGAAAACTCTTCAAAAGCTTCTCTCATAACGAGAGAGAAGGGTTTTTGGCTGCAGCTATGGAAATTATTGAAGAAGAAAGAAATAAAAATCACCTCTTACTTGCTAGAGACTTGGAAAAGCTGCTTCAAAACGGCAATGGATACATCAAACCCCTAGCTGCTAACCCAACTCCCTGGAACCAATTTCCTGAGCCTCCTAAAGACAAGGATACTGGACTTGCCTTGCTTGATGTCAAACAATTTGACCTTACTTGGGAGCACATTGTACTGAGTGAAAAAAATTTTGATGTCCTGCAAGAAATCGTCCTCGAAAATCGTAAACAAGATATCCTTGCAGCCTATAACCTCAAGCCAAAAAGCAAATTACTTTTTTGTGGCCCACCAGGATGTGGTAAAACTCAAACTGCAAAAATCCTATCTAGCGCCTTGGGGCTGCCGCTTGTTTATGTGAACCTAACAGCGGTATTCTCTTCTTACTTGGGTCAAACTGCAACCAACCTTCAGAAAATTTTTACCTACATTGAAAAGGGTGAGTGGGTTGTTTTGTTTGATGAGTTTGATGCTATAGCCCGCGATCGCGATAACTTAAATGAACATGGTGAAGTCAAACGCCTAGTGAATAGCTTGTTACAGTTAATCGATAATGTGACAAATCAAAGTATATTCGTCGCTGCTACCAATCACGAAAAACTACTGGATAGTGCCGTATGGCGACGATTTGATGAAGTTATTTTCTTCGATAATCCAACGGTTGAACTGCGGACGGCGCTTTTAAGTCGCTATCTGTCGGCGATCCGTTATACTGCTATTAATCTATCTACTTTTGCCGCTCGGCTTGAAAGTGCTACTGGAGCAGATATCGAACGGATCTGCTCAGATGCAATTAAAGCCGTGGTTCTGCGAGGAGAACGTACCCTGACTGCTGATGATTTAGAGGTGGCGATTGGGCGTTTTATAGAAAGACAAAGTATAATAGCAAATTCACAATAATTATATACGTCTAATCATAATGGTAAGTAAGTTCGATCACCTGCAATTGCCGAGAATAATAAACATTGAATCACCTCGACGCTCTGCTCGTGGTTTTGGTGGTCAAAGACGTACTGATGTTACTGGACACGGCAAACAGCTATTAGGTCAAATCTCTACCTTGATTGAGCCTATTAAGCAAAATGCCAGCCCCTTCCGTCTCGATCCAAAATTAATTTTTAAGATTAAAATTGCTAAAAAATGCTATTTCTCAGAAGACATGGTGACTCAAGCAGGACTAAATTTACTAGCTTGTGAACCGAATAAAGCCATCGTTGTCTTTTCCTCCGACAATCAGCTAACTGAATTCAAGAGACGGTTAGAAAATTACAGTCAAATTCAAGATGGCCCGAAGTATGAATACTTAGGAGCGATTGATGAGCTAGTTCCCCTCGAACGTGAAGATCGTATTGGTCGTTTGTTGGAGCTAAAGCCTGTACAATTAGATGAAATTGCCTCCTTAGATTTGGAACTTTGGCACACAGGCGATCGCAAAGAGATGCGAAAGTATTTAGATGATATCGCCGAAGTGCTAGAGAGCTTAGCCAGCGATACTGCTCTGATGAGAATGAGCGATCGCTACATAGGTGAATATCTGTGTATTGCTCGGATTAAAGTCACCCACGAAGTTTTAGAGCTTTTGCTGGAAGAGAAAATCGTTAAAGAAATCGATCGCCCTCCCCAACCTGCATTTGAAACAAATGCTGATTATAATCTGCCAATTTCGGATTTTCCCGAAGTTGTTGCCCCACCTGAAGATAATTGTGGCATTCTGGTTATTGATTCTGGTGTACAGCGTGGTCATCCTTTAATTGCTCCGGTGTTGGGTGAAACTGAAGTATTCCCAGATGCGAAAAGGGAATTCATAAGAGGTGGCTCTGACGATGTAAATGGACATGGTACTAATGTCGCTGGAATTGCTATCTATGGAAATGTTGAAAACTGTATTAAACAGCGTTCATTCGATCCAACGGCTTGGCTATTCTCGGCCCGTGTGACAAACGAAAAAAACGAATATGATGAAGACCTTCTCGTAGAAACTCAACTTGATCAAGCCATTCGTGCTTTTGTTGAACAGTATCCCAATTGCAAGGTTATAAATATCTCTCTAGGTAACGCTGACCAAATTTACCGAGATGGGGTGAAGCAGTTTCGATTAGCTGCAATGATAGATAAAATTGCTTATGACTACCAACACAAAAATATTGTTTTTGTGATTTCAGCAGGCAATGCTTTTTATGAAGAGGCAAAATCAGATGAGCAACTACGGACTGATTACCCAAATTATCTGCTGAAAAAGAGCGCTCGAATTATCGATCCAGCGACTTCAGCAATTGCAATAACGGTAGGTTCTTTATCATTTGGTCGCGGTAGTATTACAGAACCTTCTGATGTTCGTCGTCAGGCGATCGCAAAACTACCAGGATACCCCTCTCCGTTTACTAGAACTGGTTTTGGGGTCGATGGAATGATTAAGCCTGATGTTGTAGATTTTGGCGGAGATGTTGTAATAGACCTCAAATACAAAGAAGGTCTGGATTTACCTAAATCCAAATTGCAACTATCAGATAATGTAGCGGGAGTTTCTGTTGTTACTCTATCCAAAGATTTGAAAAGTTCTTTATTTCAAATCTGTAGTGGTACAAGTTTTGCAGCTCCTCGTGTTGCCAATACTGCTGCTCAACTTTTCACAAAATATCCAAATGCCAGTTCTAATCTCATTCGGGCGCTTATTGTCAACTCGGCGATTCTTCCTAAAAAAATTCCGCCAGAATTTGAATGTAACAAGAAGCAGTCTCAAAGTGAAAATACAAAACAAATTAGAAAGCAGTTAGCCATCTATGGTTATGGACAGGCTGACTTAGAACGTGCAATGTATTCTGCTGAAAACTACGTTGTTTTATCAGAAGATAATGTTTTTATCAAATTAGGATATTTTCATCTTTACGAAATCCCCCAATTGCCACCTGAATTTTTCAAAGTAAAAGGCACTCGTAGATTGTCAATTACCTTAGCCTTTGATCCGCCAACTCGCCCAACTCGTGGAGACTCATATCTAGGAGTCACAATGGAATTTGAACTTTTTAAAGGAATCGATCGTGAAATTGTTAGGACGGCTTATGAATCTGCTAGCAAGACGAGTTATCCTGATGAGTCCACCGATAATACAAAAGTAAAGTTAAAGGCAAAACATGGGGCTGGGATTGAAGTTAAATTGTCTCCAAGCTCCATTATTCGGAAGAAAGGAACAGTGCAAAGGGGGCAAGTAGAAATTTTTCCTCAGTCTACAAAATATGATGAAGGGCCGATGAATCTGATTGTGAGTTGTAATCGTAAATGGGCAAAATCAGATGAAATTGAAATACAGCGTTATGCGTTAGTTGCTTGCATTAGCCATTCCGATCCTGAAGTTGATTTATATAATCGTATGCAAATCCAGATTGCCCAGAGAGAGAGAGAAAGAGCAAGAGTTTAACTGATGATGGGGTACTCGAAGTCACCAGACTAAAACAGTATAAGAGATACAAATTATACCTTGATTTGTGTTAATGATGTGAGCCAATTTTCCATCATGTCAAACTCCGCAATTTAGATCGCCCGTTAATCTCTCTCACCAAAATCTAACGCAATTAGCGCTGATTCAAAAAGCGGCTAGCCATCGACATTGCGTCAGTAATATCTACGTCGCCATCTCCATCTGCATCTAAAAACGTATTCAAAACGGGATTTGAACCTTGGGCTGGATTTTGGGCGTTGCCACCGGTTTGCAGCAAATTCAGCACTAAGGGCACCAAAACAGGTATCATCGCTTGCACTGTGGCGTTATTCAAACCGGTTCTTTGGGCGATATCCTGAACTATTTGAATTAATTGGTTGTTTCCAAACAAACTCTGTACCGCTTGCGGATTGGGGTTTGTGCCGCTAAATTGGTTGACAACTTGTTGAGCTTGTGCTTCTCCTGACTGCGATCGCACGTCTTGCAATGCCGATCGCACGTATCCGCTCAAAACCGACATCGCTAGCTGAGTCGTGCCCGCATCCACGCCTTGGTTGCTGCTCAACTGCTTTACCGCACCCAGAATGTTGCCCAACCCATCGGGACTTGCTTGTTGGTTGGGATTGTCGATCGCGCTCAAAATTTGGTCAAATAGTCCCATAATTTTCGCTCCTTGCTGTACTTGTTCCACTCTAGATTAACCCATCACCGATTACCAATTACCAATTCTCAATTCCCAATTTCATATCATGTCCGGTCGATTACCATAATAAAAACAGATCGCGCGTGTTCCTAAGAGCGGACTAAAGTCCGCACTACGAGCCTTATACCATTTTTCTAAAGATGTACTGATGAAGTCCTAGCCCCCCCGATGCTTTGGGGGGGGTTGGAGGGGTAATATCTAGTGCTACTTTATGAAATTGGTATAAGTCTAATGTTGGATCGGCAGGGCGATCGCAAATTCCGTTCCCCTTCCCATCTCCGACCAACAGTTAATCGTCCCGCCGTGTTTCTTGACAATAATTTCGCGGCCGATTGCCAATCCCAAACCAGTACCTACACCCCTCGGTTTAGTCGTAAAGAACGTTTCAAACATTCTTTCTTGACTGGCCGCAGGTATCCCCGTACCGTTATCAGAAATTCGCACTACCACAGAGTCGTCGTCCAAGTATTCTGTAGTAATTGAAATTTTCGGCAAAAAACTAGATTTTTCTGGTTTTTTTGACTCCGAATTAGATTGTTTTTTTGCATCTTCATAGCTAATTTTTTCAAGTTTTGCTTGCTCTTCCACAGCATCTAGTGCATTGTTTATAAGGTTAACAAACACCTGGTAAAGCAGACCCATATACCCTTCAATCTTGGGAATCTCCCCGTAATTTCGCACCACTTCAACGCCCTGTTTGACACGGCTGTTTAGAATCAGCAAACTGCTGTCTATGCAGGCGTGCAAATCGACTGGCTGAGGCGCTGCATCGTCGAGGCGAGAAAAATCTTTCAAACTCAAGATAATGGCTTTGGCTCTTTCAGCGCCCACTTGCATTGAGTTAAATATTTTCATCAAATCTTCTCGGAGAAAATCGAGGTCTATTTCTTCTTCTTTAGCGCGGACTGCAGCAGGCGGGTTGGGTATTTCTGTTTCGTAAGTTTTGAGCAAATCTAAAATATCTTCAACGTAACTTTTGGCCGGATCGATGTTGGCATAGATAAAATTAATTGGGTTGTTAACTTCGTGAGCAACACCGGCCAGCATCCTCCCCAAAGTTGCCATTTTCTCATTTTGAAGTATCTGACTTTCTTGCTCGGATTTCAATTCTTCTAGCAAGTGATTTACTTTCTGAATCAGTTGGTTGAACGAAGCTGCTAATACTCCCACTTCATCGGTGCTGGTAACTGGTACTTGCAACTGAAAATTAGATTCTTCGGTGACTCGCTGCGCTATTTTAGTTACAGCGGCGAGGGGTTTGGCGATCGCCCTACTGGTAAAGCTCGCCAGCAGTGCTGCAATTACGATCGACAGTGCCATGCTACCAAAAACTATTTGCACCCGCAGCGTCTGCGCTCGCAGCAGGGCTTCCCGTGCTGCATTTTCTTGCTCTCGGGCGCGATCGATAATTGCTCCTAAATCATTAGTCGCCCTCTCTAATTTCAACCCAATTTTATTTCGCTCGAAATTCAACAACAAATTGCGTTTAACACTTTTTTGATCGGGCAAATTTGGCAATTTACTGATTTGAGCGTTAACTGTTTCTAGCTGCTGAATGTAATTTAACAGCAGCGGATCGTAACTTTTTATAAAAGCCTGTAAACCTGCTGCCTGTTCCATCTCTTTCTGATTTTTAACTTCAGATAGCGACAACTTCAAACTGTAGATATTCTTTTGTAGCTGTTGGTATTTGGTGTCAAAAATTTCGGGCTGTTCTATCCCGTAAATCAATCGCTGTTGGCTGTTTTGCGTCCGCAGCAAAGCCACCTGCAACTTATTTAAAAGCTGACTTTCTCGATCGATGTGTAGTTGATTGTTAGTTCTGCGATAGTAATGATTCCCCGCCAGCATCCCGATAGTCGTACCCCCAATCGCAACACAAAGAGCCAATGCGTAGCCACGGCTGATTTTGTCGCTAATACTGAGGTTTCCGAAGGAGCGGGCTATTTGAGCAAAATAATTAAGCTTTGGTAGGTGGCTCTGTTTGATTTTATACTCGAAAGATGTAGGAAGTTCTTGTGAAACCTGGTTGTGATGTTTGAGCTGCATAGATGCGAACCTGTGAATAATTCACGCACTGAAAATTAAGTCTAACTTAACTCGCGGATGATTAGAAGGTACCGCATCGATAATTAATGTGATAATTTTTGTAAATGAGGACGCTCTTACCCTGCCTGAAAAACCGGGATCATTTCAGTTTTGCGTTTATAGTGCGAGCGTCCTCGCTCGCGTATTGTACTCGCGAGCGGAGACGCTCGCACTATAATAAAAAAAATGCTTTTTGCAAAACCCAGATGCTCCCGAGAAACCTGGTTTCGGGTTTCCGCTGTCGGAGCTTCTAGGACGCACTTGTACTGTTTTAGATTTTAGAAGAATTGGGAATGACCAGGGCTAAAAACGCATACAAGCCCCAGACATGAATCGTGGATATCCCAAAGTTAAAGCTCCCAGACTCATCTTTCGATTAAATCTAAAATATACAATTTAAAATCGATTGACTGATTCGGTAAGGGTTTGGATCGCGGACTCGATCAGTTGCATTCTTTGAATGAAACTGGTATTGCGTTAAGAAACCGTGTTTATACGTAACTCAATGCGATATTTATTTTTTTGATAAAGAAGTGTGGCTTGAGGGGCGAT
>JBBSNU010000139.1:0-9710 GCA_038260455.1 Chroococcales cyanobacterium
AGTCCCCGCCGGCAAACTGCGCCCCAACTGCTCGTAAAACACGCTCACAGCACCGCCACCGACCACTGCGCGGGCTTCCGGGCGGTATTTCCGGGCCCGCTTCAATCCGCGCTTAACCAGTCCCAGATTGCGCGAGAGTTCGGTGTAGTAGGACGTGGCCAAACGCAATCCTCCGAGTGCTCCCCGCAACTTAGTCAGCAGATTTTTGGCGTAGTAAAACTCGAAGGCATTTTGTAAGGGATTCCCGCCCCTACCGCCGACGGGGGCGTAAATTTGAATGTCCCGCCAAGAGAAAACTAACAGCGTTGGCTGAAACTCATCGACGATCGCATCCAAACCTTTAGCGTAGTCGAGGGGCGGTACTGCGCCTAAGTCAAAAATGCGCTGTTGGACATCGGGAAACATCTTGTGTACGCTATCGGAAAGGTACACGACTCCGATCGGGAAAATGGGATTGCAAGGGAGGCGAACGTACAGGACTCGGTTTTCTCGGCTTTCCATGATTGCTATATCCTAAACTGGAACTTTTTCAACTATGTTTATATTCTTTTAATATAACTTTACACTCTGTCTAATTTTCGCAATTTCAGATTAAATATTCTGGAATTTTGCTCAGCAGCTTAAGGTTGAGTTTGTTGGTGGCGATCGGCGAAATTAGCAGAACCAAGGTAATTTTTGAGCAAATACAGCATATTTTGACCGAAAATCGCAGATGGGAGTCTAAAATCAGATATTTATCTGGCTAGATTGAATTTGAGGTGCGATCGGTCAAGCGGTATATTTTTGATCCTATTTTAAACGAATAATACAACTAGAGGCAAGCTCCAAATCCTGATCAAGCAAGTGATCTAACATCCAAAAGCTCAAAACTCAAATCTAAAATAGTATGAGTTGGTAGTCGGCTTTACAGTAGGCGGGATCGCCTAGTGTTAGCCTGAGAAGATAACTAAAACTTTTAGGCAAGGCTCCCTCAGCAGTTATGGCTCAAATTCTTGACCCACTACCCTCAAACACCGACAGCAAGATTCTGTGCTGCTACGTCAACGCCACCAGTCAGATTCAGATTGCTCGCATCTGCAACATTCCTAACTGGTATTTTGAACGAGTGGTTTTTCCCGGACAGCGTTTAGTGTTTGAAGCGATGTCCGCCGCAGCATTGGAAATTCACACCGGGATGATGGCGAGTGCAATTTTGTCGGACACAATTCCTTGCGATCGCTTGCAGATTAACGAAGGCGCTTATTCAAGCGTCAATCCTAGCATATCCCGAGGGGAAGTTCAGGGCGATCGCGCAGCAACTGCCGGCCGCCCAAAAGCCCGAGAAATCTCAGAACCTTTGACAGTACCGGCGCTAACCGCCGTCGATTAAGGGAAGTTGCGAGTTTTGAGTTATAAATTGTCACTTAATTGATAACTCCGCACTCAAGATTCCAACTTCTGCAAAGCGGTAAATAAAAACTCAACACTTAAGAATCAAAGTTTCTGAAATGAATTTTAAATCGAAACTAAAAACAGCGAATATTGTCTAGTTTTTGAAATTTGTCTGAGTTTTGTTCGCGGGATTGAAAGCTGTGCAACAATAGCATTAAACAGCTTCTCTCATTTCAGTTATGTCAGCAGAACCCGCACTTTCCCCATCTTCCGCCCCAGTATTTGAGCCGGCAGTATTCCGGCTTTCTCCCCTGATTAGAATCACCCTCTTGAGCTTGTACGCAGCCCTCACAATTCCCTTACCGTTTTTGTCGGAAGTCACGAAAGCACCGATTCCTCCTGCGGCACTCTGGGCGGCAATTATTGTCGGCGCAGCGGGCCTCTACGGCGTGCTCAGCGAACGGGTAATTCTCAGCGAGGAGGGGATTGAAGTTACCTATCCGAAGTGGTTTCCGCGCGTGTTTCGCAAGGGTTGGTCGCTTCCTTGGACTGAGGTGAAAGCTCTCAAACCTCGATCGACCGGTCAAGGAGGCTTGGTTTACTATTTTCTGAGTCATGCGGGTGAAGGTTATCTGCTACCGATGCGGGTGGCTGGATTTAATAAATTAGTCGGTTTGGTGGAAGCAAAAACTGGTATTGATACCAGAGATGTTCGCCCTTTGTCGCAGCCTTGGATGTATCTGATTTTGCTGGGATGCACGCTGCTGCTGTTGTTGGTGGATGCGTGGACGATTGTAACTGCGATCGGGCTTCAAGGCAATTTGTAATATGATCTGTGTTGTCTGTTTAGGATCGAAAACTTAATAACTTAAGCACTTCCTAAAGTATATGTAGGGTGCGTCGCCATCGACAATCTCTAAAAAAGAGTGACAATCTAATAGCGACGCACCTTATAGAACCCATTTGACATCTTTGAGTTTTTGGGTTGGGTGACGAGAAATACCGAAAGAAACCCGGTTTCTGAGATTTACGCAGAATAGATCTCAAATGGGTTCTATACATTGGGTGAACGAAACAACCCTCCGTTTCACTCCGCCCAACAATTTTATTGTTGCAACATTTTTTCTAAATGGTATAACTTAAGCAACTCCTCAAGTCCTCTCTCCTGTAAGTTGCGAGATAGAAGGAAGCAGAGCCTCCGGATCTGCATTACCAGGCAGAGCCTGGTAACGAGGGAATAATTCAATACAGTCTGCGATTGAGTGCAACTCAAGTCTACTTACTGGTGCGGCACTACCCAAAGGCGATCGTTATTGGAATTTTCCCAATGGGTATTGTGCGCCCTATTTTGGCCGTTGAATAATTGTTTCAACTACCCGCCGCTTGACTTTTGGATCGATACCAATCAGCCGCGCGTATTCGCCGCCGTGTTCCGCCAAACAAGTTTCTAAAGATGCAATTACATCTTTTTCTTTTCCGTTTTGAATTATCGCGCAACTATGCCAAGAACCAGTCTTAAATCGGCGAGTGTCTGCATATTCCATGCCGATTTTGCAGCCCTGTGCTAACAACTGTTTCACTTGTTCCAATACCTCGGAACTCAGCCGCCCTTGACCGTTACTCACTGCAGAAGTTGGCTCTACGTAAGCTTTATAATATTTGGAATTAGGGTCGCTTAATTGATTTTGCGTTGGCGCGGCTGCAGGAACATTGGCGGTTCCTTGAACGTTGAAAAGTCGCGATTGGTTGTATTCATCCACTAAGCGCATTTCCTGAATTCGCTTTTGTTGACCCACCATCAAACCGCCCATTTCTAATAAACGAGCGAGGCTGAAATCTGGGTTGTGGAAATCGGGCGGTGCTTCTGTAGTGTTTACCAAACGTTTGGAAACTCGCTCGATTCCTATTTTGTGAATGAATGTGCGGACTTGTTCGTCGTAAATGCGCGATCGCAAAGCGCTAAAAAAGTCGATCGACTGATCGGGAAAATTATCAACCAAAGCGACTATTTCGGTTTTTGACAATTTGTCCGAATCAAAAATTCCCCCGACAACCCCAATTTTATCATCGCGGCTGGGTTCCCAATAAAACTTTTCCATCCGTCCGTCGCGAATCAGCGGCGCGTACAGCGTTGAAAAGTCATTTCCGGTGACAATAATCGGCACTCGGTGCAGCGGTGTGCTGTCATAACTTCCCGGTAACTGCACGTTAGTTGGATTGTCGGCAATATTCATCAGAGTGGCATTCACCATCTGAGTATTGACGGTATATTGAGTAGTAGAATCGAACCTGCCAGCACCGGCATCCAAATCGTTAATAAAAATGGCGCACATCTCGCCCCGCACCCGAATTTGCTCCGCAGCTTCCCGGTAGCGCAAGCGAATTAAACGCGACGGATCTCCCGCATCTGGACTTTCTAATTCTCCGCCAGAGATCATCACGGGTTCAAAGCCCATCCGCTGAAAAACCAGTTCGGTTTGAAAAGTTTTACCTTCTCCTTTGCGGCCGTGAATTCCCAAAATTAAGGGAACTCTTATCCCCGGCAAATTTAAAAAGTTTTTAGTGATGTGTACTGCAACTCGATCGAGAAAGCTAGGAGAAATGTAATAACTCATCAGTAGATTTGTGAGGGATTGATTGCTGTTACTGTTATGATTTTATGACAAAACTAACAGAGTGCACCGCGAAACTGGATTTTTGCCGTACAATCGAGGTCTAGATATTATCTGTTAAGGAGCCGTTCGTGAGTCCTGAAACCTTACTAAAAGAACCAAGCGTCCAAGCCGAAGCGAGTTTGTTCAGTTCTGAAAGCTTTGACAGCTATGTAATGACTACTTACGGGCGTTTTGCGATCGCCCTAGAACGGGGCCAAGGCTGTCGCGTTTGGGATACCCAGGGCCGCGAATATCTCGATTTTGTGGCGGGTATTGCTACCTGCACTCTGGGACACGCCCATCCGGCGATGATTGCAGCGGTAACGAAGCAAATACAGACCTTACACCACGTTTCTAACCTTTATTACATCCCCGTACAGGGCGAACTGGCAAAGTGGCTTGTAGACCATTCTTGCGCTGATAGAGCTTTCTTTTGCAACTCCGGCGCTGAAGCTAATGAAGCGGCTATTAAACTGGCGCGCAAGTACGCCCACGAAAAATTAAATATCTCGAATCCCACAATCATTACTGCTGTTGCTAGTTTCCACGGGCGGACTTTGGCGACAATTACGGCGACGGGACAGCCTAAATATCAGAAGGGTTTTAGTCCTTTGGTTCCCGGATTTCACTATGTGCCTTATAACGATATTAGCGCGATCGAACTGGCGATCGCAGAACTAGATAAAGATGAACGTCAAGTAGCAGCAATTATGCTCGAAGCGCTGCAAGGTGAAGGCGGAGTTCGTCCCGGAGATATCGCTTATTTCCAGCGAATTCGGGAAATTTGCGACGAAAAAGGCATTTTGCTGATTCTCGATGAAGTGCAAGTCGGGATGGGACGCAGCGGCAAATATTGGGGTTACGAAAACCTGGGGATTGAACCGGATATCTTGACGTCGGCGAAGGGCTTGGGCGGCGGTATCCCGATCGGCGCTATGCTGTGCAAATCTTTCTGCGATGTATTTGAACCGGGAAGTCACGCCAGCACTTTTGGCGGCAATCCTTTTGTTTGCGCTGTCGCTTTGTGCGTGTGCGAAACTTTACAACGGGAAAATATTCTGGAAAACGTGCAGCAGCGCGGGGAACAGTTGAAAGCTGGCCTCAACAAGTTGGCGGCTGCATATCCGCATTTGATTGCTGAGGTGCGCGGCTGGGGTTTGATTGTGGGGCTGGAATTGCAGGCTGACATCGAACTGACTTCGGCTGATATTGTTAAATCTGCGATCGCTGCTGGTGTGCTGTTGGTTCCCGCTGGCCCGAAAGTGTTGAGGTTTGTGCCGCCTCTGATTGTCTCTGCTGCAGAAGTCGATCGGGCTTTGCAGGCGGTGGAAAGTGCGATCGTTTCCTTGGGAACTTAGTTTAACTGGTTCCCTGGCAGAGCCAGGGAACCGATGTCCAGAGGAAGTGCCTCGGCTGCGAAAAAAGTGAGGAAGTGCCTCGGCTGCGAAAAAAGGAGGCAGAGCGTCCGGATCTGCGTTACCAGGCAGAGCCAGGTAACGAGTAAACTGGTAACGAGTAAAACCAGGTTTCTGTCGGGATTTCTCGTTACCAAACCCCATAGCTTCCAAGCAACCAGGTTTTTAAGTCTATAGCAATCCTAAATGATTTTCTGTAGGGACTAAGGCCAAGCCGTCTCCCGGACACGGCACTGCCGTGTCCCTACAGATGGATTTTGGGGAAATCACATTTATGTTCGTGGTAAGGATAATGATTTAGGATTGCTATAAAATCTATCATGATAAAAATAAACCCGCCCCGCTGCAAGTCTGTGGGGGCGGGTTTATCCAGTTTAGGACTTGGGCGGAAACCTGTTTTTTTGGGCGAATAGGTTGTAGCGATGTGTATGGTGGAAAAACCAGGTTTCTTTAATTCCCCTCGGCGACTCCTAGTTCCGATTGGGGATTGAAATTTAAACCAGGAACTGATTTAATTGCTGCACAGAAGCAGCGATCGTATCGTTAATAGTTCGGCGGAATGCACGATGGACGAACAGCGTCGCAAAACTGATGTGAATATGCTCCAAGCGCTGCTGGAAAATCCTGTAGACTCAGGAATAGATTTGATTTTGAAGACCAACTCAAAGTCGATCGACTTTGGGTTCGTGCAAACGCTTTACTTGCAAGTGCCGGCACTGACGCCAGACAGTTTGCTCAAAGCTGCCAAATTTTTCCAAAGGGCGATCGCACCCTTAGAATCTGTAAATGGCAATCCTCAAACCGGGGTAGCATATCTAATTTTTTTAGCAGAAGCCTTGCAAGCAGTGGCGGGCAGCGCTGACTCGCACCACCTGTACTCGCTGCTGAAAAATAATTTAGACAAACTAGACCATAATTTCGCAGAATTGTTGCGCTGCTGGGCAACTTTGGTACTACCCGCTGCCAATCAATCCGAGACTAGGCGCATGGCAGCCCTGATCGGCAATCTGAGTAACAAAATTGGGCGGTTTCCTCTCGGTACCAATGCTAATAACCTGGAAATCGAAATAGCAGGTTACGAAACGGTTGCAAAGGTTTTTACCCGCAAAGATTTTCCCCAAGAGTGGGCGGCAATGCAGAACAATTTGGGCAACGCTTACAGCGTGCGCCCGAAAGGCGATAAGGCTCAAAATATCGAACTTGCGATCGCTTGCTTTGTAAATGCCCTAGAAGTGCAGACTCCCGAAGAGAACCCATCCCAGTGGGCGACGCTGCAAAACAATCTGGGAAACGCTTACTGCGATCGCCTCCGGGGAGATCCGGCAGACAATTTAGAAAAGGCGATCGCCTGCTATCAAAAGGCCCTACAAGTTCGCACCCGCGAAGCTTTCGGGGTAGATTGGGCGAGCACTCAAAACAATCTCGGCCGCGCTTACACCCGCAGGCTGCAGGGCGACAAAGCCCAAAATCTCGCACTGGCAGTCGCTTGCTACCACAATGCTTTGCAAGTTTACAACCGCAAGGTGTTTCCCCGCCGCTGGGCCACGACTCAAAATAATTTGGCAAATGCTTACTGCGACGAACTGCGGGGCAACCGAGCCGAAAATCTCGAATACGCGGTAACGTGCTATCAGAGAGCTTTGCAAGTGCGGACTAAGGAAGCTTTTCCGCAGCAGTGGGCGACGACTCAAAAGAATTTGGGCCGGGTGTTTATCGATCGCGCTAAAGGCGATCCGGTGGAAAATCTGGAAATGGCGATCTCGTGTTTTCAAAATGCTCTACAAGTCTACACCCGCATCAAATTTCCCGAACTCTGGGCTTCGATCCAAACTTACCTCGGCAGGATCTACACCATGCGGGTAAAAGGGGACAAAGCTGAAAATATCGAAATTGCGATCGCCTGCTATCAAAATGCTTTGCTCTTTTGCAACCGCCCCAAAACTCCCGAACGCTGGGCCATGCTGTGCACCTATCTCGGCCGCGCTTTCAGCCAACACCTGAAAGGGGAAAAAAACCGCAACCTCAAAAGCGCGATCGCCTGCTATCAAAATGCGGCCAAAATATACACCAAACAGGCAGCCCCCGAACGCTGGGCGATGCTGCAAATCGATCTCGGGCGGGCTTTTGCGAAACTGACGGAGGCGGACAACTCGTCCCACCTCGATCGCGCGATCGGCTGCTATCTCGGTGCCTGCCAAGTCTACACTCGCGAAACCTATCCCCACCACTGGCTGCAAATTGTCTTTTATTTGGGTCAAGCTTACCGAGTTCGCGGCGAGTTGCTTCGCGCCTGCAGCGTGTTTGCCGCTGCTGTCGATACTGTGGAATTATTGCGCCCTGAAGCTGGGCTTGATGCGGTCGATTTGGGCGATCGGATCGGATCGGCAAAAGTCAAATTAGCCAGCATCTCGACTGGACTCTATAAAGGCCTGGTGCAAGTTTGCCTGGAACTCGGCAGCACCCAACCAGAATATCGCGCTAAGGCTCTGGAATATGCCGAACGCCACAAAAATCGGA
The DNA here is from genome assembly GCA_038260455.1 of Chroococcales cyanobacterium. Lineage (GTDB taxonomy): Bacteria > Cyanobacteriota > Cyanobacteriia > Cyanobacteriales > Microcoleaceae > Microcoleus. The sequence continues at coordinate 7,958 of JBBSNU010000139.1, forward strand.
ATTTGGTAGAACTGCTGCTGAAATGCGATCTGACTCCCAAAGGAGACATTTCTGCAGAGGTGCTTGGCTCGTTGAAGTCGCTGCAACTGGAAATAGCCAGGGCACAGCGGCACGAAGAACAGCCAGAGGCAGAGTCGAGCGCTACCTTGATTTCTGAGGGCGACAGTTCTAGTTTGAGCAGCGGTTCTTTGCTGCCGAGTTCGGATTTTATCAACTTAAATCAATTGTGGCGGCAGTTTGATGGGTTGATTGCTCGATCGGTGCAGGCAAACGACCCTTTCTTCAGTTTAGCTCACAAAGTTGAACCCATCGCTTTCGAGCAAATTCGCCAATTGTTGCCTGATGCCAATTCCGCTGCTGTGGTGTGGGCGAGTTTTGAGGATTTGCTGGTGGCTTTTGTGGTGGTTGCTGACGTGGAATATCCGGCCGTTCACCTGTGTTCGCCGGAAAATGCTTTGGCTGTCGAAAGTTGGGCTAGGGAGTACCTCAGCGCTTATTCTGAGCAAAAAGGTCGCTGGATCAATCATCTCCCTGGTCGGCTCAAACGCTTGGCCGCGCTGCTGGAAATCGATCGACTGGTGGCGCTGATTCCCCAAAATTGCGATCGGCTGATTTTTGTGCCGCACCGATTTTTGCACGCTTTGCCGCTCCACGCTTTACCTCTGGGGGTGAGAGAGGGGCTTGAGGAGGGCGGGGGAATTTTCAAGTCTGGGTGGAGTTCCAGCGGCGGTTTTGAGGGGAAAACGCACAGCAGTTCTGATTTTTTTGCTCGAAGTTCGACTTTGGGCGACGTTTCAGAGGCTGCGGGTTATTTGATCGATCGATTTGCTGGAGGAATTCGCTATGCTCCTAGCTGCGAGCTATTGCGGTTGAGACAAAGCGCGCGCGGCGCAGCTATTGGCCGGTACAGACCGCGTTTGCAGCACCTTTTAGCAGTTCCTACTTTCACCAGAAGTTCACTCTACAGCAACCTGGAAATCGGCACTATTTCCGAACATTTTTCCAGTGCAGAAATTTTGCGTCAAAAGCCGGCTATTCAACAGGCTTTTTCCCAAAAAACAGGGCACTTGCAGCAGAACAAATGCGCTCACTTTGCTTGTTTGAGTGTGCTAAATTTGGCGGAATCGATGAAATCCGCTGTGTTGTTGAGGAATGATTCTCTGAGTTTGGAAGAAATTTTTAATTTAGATTTTCGGCAATACTTTTTAGTGACTTTATCGGCTTGCGAAATTGCCGACGGTTTCCCTAGCGCCGGTGAAGATTTTGTCGGTTTGTCGGCGGGTTTGTTGTATGCTGGTACGTCTAGTGCGGTCAGCAGTCTGTGGAGGGTGAACGATATTTCGACGCTGCTGTTCACAAGCAAGTTTTATGAAAATCTCGGGCAGTTTCCTCGGTTGCAGGTGGGGGATGTGGCGCGAGCGCTGATTGACGCTCAAAGGTGGCTCAGGGATTTGACTAGCGAGGAATTGGAGCTGTTGCTGGCGGATTTTCAACCTCAAATTTCGCAAACGTTCGATCGGCTTTCTCAAAGTTCTCGCCTGATTGCTGAGGCATCTTTGCAGCAAATTCGCAGCCGCAAACCCTGTCCTTTTGCTAATCCCTATCACTGGGCTGCTTTTACGGCTGCTGGAGTTTAGTTAATTGTCAGTTGACAGTTATCAGTTGTCAGTCGTAGGGTGCGTCGCCATTGAAAATACTTCGTATTCCATCGAAAATCTGATGGCGACGCACCTGACACGATAGTTAAGGAAAC
>JBBSNU010000140.1:0-9702 GCA_038260455.1 Chroococcales cyanobacterium
AAATTCCCCTTGTTGGTTGGCGAGAATCAAACCATCACCAATGCTGTCAATAATTACTTGCAGTAACTTAGTTTGTTCTTGCAGCGCGACTTCTGCTAGTTTGCGATTTGTGATGTCGTTGGAGATACCAATTAGGCCGATTACTTCTCCCGCTTCGTTGCGGTAGGGAGCTTTTGTTCCCAGAAATGTGTGAATGCCATCGGGAGATTCTTCGACGATTTCTGTTTTGCCGGATTCCATAATCCGCCGATCGTTTTCCGTGACTTCGGCTCCTAGTTCTGCTATTGGGTATAAATCGCGATCGCGCCGGCCAATTACTTCAGCAGCAGGTTTGCCGATCGCCTCAAGCGTAGCTGGATTTGCATAAATAATACATCCTTCTCGATCTTTGACAAAAATTGGGGTGGGTACTGACTCGTTAATTAGATTCAAAATCGCATTCTTTTGTCGCAGTTCTTCTTCTGTGCGTTTGCGATCGCCAATATCGCTCAAATAAGCCGTAAGCCCTTCGGCTGCTGGATAGGCGCTCACTTCTATATGCATCTGAAGCGACGGCGAAAATTCTTCAAACTTGACAGAAACTTGCTCGTTAACGACTCGATGAAATTCTTGATATACCAGCGAATTGGATTCTCCCTCGGTGGGGAATAGCTCCCAGATCGATCGCCCTAACAAGTCATTTCTCGATCGACCGAGCAGTCTTTCCGCAGCGCTATTAACGTAGGTATAGCACCATTGTGCATCGATCGCGATAAAGGCATCAGTAATACTTTCGATAATATTGCTGACTTGCTGTTTTGCCTCCGTGAGCGCGAGTTCAGCGTTTTTGCGATCGGTGATGACTTCGGAAAAAATCATGATCCCGCCAATCTCACCGCTGTTGGTTCGCCAAGGGTGAATTTCCCAGCGCAGCCACTTGATCGAGCCATCAGCGCGGAGCAACGGATCTTCTTTGCACATTTCGACTGCTCCCGCCAGACAGCGCTGGTGGATTTGTTTCAAACGATCGGGCAAATTGGGAAAGATGTCGTAATGCGATCGACCTAAAACGTTTTGAGCGCCCAGCCCGTAATTTGCCAGCCAGCGATCGCTCACCAGCATATACCGCATCTGGCTGTCAAACATCGCCACCCCCACAGGCGAATGTTTGACGAACAGCCGCATTTGCTCGGACTGTTGCAGCAGCAGATTTTCCGACTGTTTGCGATCGGTGATGTCTTGGAAAAGTATGGCGACTTGGCGGCTCTGCGGCTCAGGAGTGCGAAACGCCGAAACCTCAAACCAGCGGTTTATGGCTTCCGAGCCGTGTTCAAAGCGCACTGGTTCCCCTGTCAGCGCGACTTTGCCGTATATCTCAAACCAAAAATCTTCGAGTTCTGGAATGAGTTCTCGCGCTGTTTTCCCCGCCGCTTCTACGAGTCCGGTTTGTTTCTCGAAGGCGGGATTGACTTCTAAAAAGCGGTAATCGATCGGCTTGTCGTTGTCGTCAAACAGCATTTCGATGACGCAAAAACCTTCGTCTAGGGACTCAAACAAAGTGCGGTAGCGTTCTTGGGAGCGGCGCAAAGCTTCTTCTGCTTGTTTGCGATCGGTAATTTCGTGCACCGTCACATTCACGCCCAGCACGCGATCGTCCTCAGCTTTCAGCGGATAGAGACTTAATAGCCAAGCGCGATCGATTCCCGGCTGTGCTGAGTTTTCCCCGTGAATTTCGAGCTGTTCGATCGGAATTTTAGTTTCAATAACTTGTCTGTAAAGCGGCTCTAAATCATCCGCTTGTTCTTTTAAGATTTCGCGCAATGTTTTACCAATGTGGGCGGCGGCGGGAATTCCGTTGATTTCTGCTAGACGCGAGTTGATGCGGACAAACCGCAACTCGGTATCGATAAAGCAAAGTCCGATCGGCGCGCTAGCATAAATCGCCTCGATTTCTGCGAGTTGTTGCTGCACTACTTGCGCTTGGGCGATCGCAGTAGCCTGAGCCGCTTTGTGCTCGGTCACATCTTGAAAATAAACGGCAAGTCCCGATGCGATCGGATAAGCTCGTACCGCATACCAACTATTCAGCGGTTCATAAAAAGCTTCAAAACTAACTGTAACTTGCTCCGCGGCGCAGCGGCGAAATTCCTGCTCAAACAAACTGCCCGCAGATTCGGGAAACTCTTCCCAAACGTTGTTGCCGATCAAATCTGCCGCAGTTCGATTCAGCCACCGCGCCGCTTGGGAATTAACGTAAGTAAATCGCCAGTCTCGATCCAAAGCAAAAAAACCGTCGGAAATACTTTCGAGGGTGTCTGACAGTTGTGTAGCGGGCGCGTGAGTGACTTCTTGTGGCTGAGGTTGAGCAATTTCGGTGAAGGTTGTAATTACTGCGTAGGGAGTCGATCGATCTCCCTGAAATAAAGGTTGAGAATTGAGATTCAACCAAATCAATTCTCCCTGCGGTTGATAAAAGCCCATAATAACATTTGAGCTTGGCTGCCCGGTTGAGATCGCCACCATTGCCGGGTGCATCTCGCCGGAAAAATCCGAGCCATCTTGACGCACAGTCTGCCACGGGCAGTTTATTGAAGAGGAACCCTGCATCTGTTCTGCTGTGAGCCCCAATAGTTCCTGGGCGTGAGAATTACACCCCTGAATACTGCCGTCTGCCAATTGCAGAATCATCCCTACATCTGTTGGCAAAGCCGCCCCCTGGTAGAGTGCTTTGTTAGAATCCTCTGAAACAGAGGGGTCGATTTGCGGTTGGGGTTCAGTATTGCCTGGATTTTGCATCAGTTTCTAACAACGGTCGTTTTACTTTTAGCCAAGCCCATCGCACTCATTAATTATACGGAAATAGTTCAGAGGAATTTTCAATTTAAGCAGGCTGACAATTCAAACCTCAGAGGGATGTCAATATCTATACTATTATTCTATCGCAGCCCTTGGTACTGGTCAAAAACGGTCTTTCATGCCGCGCAATCGAGCGAAGGTTTGGACGGGATCGTGGGTGTTGGCGGCTGATTGGAGGTTGGGAAAATCCCAGCGCAAAAATGGGTTTGTCTTTTTCTCAATGCCGATCGATGATGGTACTGTAGGTTGCGATCGACTGCGAGCTTCTTTGACTTCGCCCAAACGCTGCTGTAACTCAAGATTGTCACCATCTACACTCAGGGCAAATTGCAAGTTTTTCAGTGTATATTCGTGAGCGCACCAAACTCTGGTATTGTCCGGCAAGTTTCGCAATTGTTCGAGGGAGGCTACCATTTGAGCGGGAGTGCCTTCAAACAGTCTGCCACAACCTCCAGCAAATAAAGTGTCCCCACAGAACAATTCGCCGGTTTCCCCTGGGTTGCTGGGCGGGAAATAGTAGGCTATGTGGGCTTTTGTGTGGCCGGGTACAAAGAAGATTTCGGCGGTTCTGCCAGCAAAATTAACACGATCGCCCGATCGCAAAAACACTTGTTGTCCGGGAATTCTGCCTCGGTCTTCTGCGCCGCCGTAAACTGTAAGTTGGGGAAAGCGATCGATCAGTTGCTGGTTGCCGCCTACGTGGTCGCTGTGGTGGTGCGTGTTGAAAATTGCTGTTAATTCGGCTCCGAGCGATCGCACGTGCTGCAAGACTGGTTCTGCTAGGGCTGGATCGACGACGGCTGCTATGTTGCGATCGGGGTCGTGCAGCAAGAAAATGTAATTGTCGGACAGTACCGGAATTCGATCGACCTGCATAAAAAATTGCCTCTGTATAAAAATTATTATAGAATCAAACTTAGTGCGATCGCACTTCCGACGAAGGCTCAATTTAGAATTATCGACTCCCCGCATCTATCTTTGGGAGTAGAACCTCGATCTTGTGTCCGATCGATTAACCGCAGGCGCGACGGGGGAGCATCTCATTTTCGCAAAAATGATGTTTTTTTACAGTGCGAGCTTAAGAGCTCGCGTGCTTTACACAGCACGCGAGCTCTTAAGCTCGCACTACAAATGCAAAACTGAGATGCACCCCGCGATGGGTTCGTAGTGCGGACTTTAGTCCGCTCCATGAAAGCGGACTAAAGTCCGCACTACAAACAATTTTTGTTATCGTAATCGACCGGACATGATATGATAGATTATTTCTGCTGTTCCACAAATTGATTTGCATCATTTCTGAGTTAAGAATTGCCAGCAGCTTTAACTATTCTGACATAAAGGCGATCGAATAAATGCGAACATCTCCAAACAAATCGAACTTGACAATTTCTCAAATGGTCGATCGGATTGTAGCGTCTGGCAAAATCGCTCGCCGCGAACATTTAGTTTTGACTTCTACTATCCTATCTGATGATAAAATTTCTGAAGAAGACCGATATCAAATCAATCGCATCTTTGATTATCTTCAAATTGGTCGCCTGAAGTTTATCGATTAAATTTTTCCGTTGACTGTTGACTGTTGACTGTTGACTGTTGACTGTTGGCTGTTGACTGTTGACTGTTGGCTGTTGACTGTTGACTGTTGACTGTTGCAGTAGTTAAGGGAGATCCCCCCTAGCCCCCCTTAAAAAAGGGGGACTTAACCCAACGGGAGCATCTCAGTTTTGCAAAAAGCATTTTTTTTATTATAGTGCGAGCGTCCCCGCTCGCGTACAACTCGCGATCGGGGACAGGACTATAAATACAAAACTGAGATGCTCCCTAACCCAACCCTAAAACAATACAATCGACTATCCCAGCTACAAAAAACAAAGCAGAATAAAATGAGTACAAAAAAACCAACAATTTTGGTAACAGGTGGAGCTGGATATATTGGCTCTCACGCAGTATTAGCACTGAAAAAAGCCGGTTACGACGTGATAATTTTGGACAATTTAGTTTACGGACACCAAGAGTTAGTAGACCAGGTTTTGCAAGTAAAGTTGATAGTGGGTGATACGAACGATCGCGCCTTGCTCGACAACCTGTTCGCCACTCACGAAATTGCAGCAGTCATGCACTTTTCAGCCTATGCTTACGTGGGGGAATCTGTTACAGATCCAGCTAAATATTACCGCAACAACGTCATCGGCACAATTACACTTTTGGAAGCAATGATCGCTGCGGGAGTGAAAAAATTTGTGTTTTCTTCAACCTGCGCGACTTACGGCGTACCGCATAAAATTCCGATCGCAGAAGACCACCCCCAAAATCCGATAAATCCCTACGGCGCTACTAAGTTAATGGTAGAACGGATTTTGTCCGATTTTGATGTTGCGTACAATTTTAAATCTGTTTGTTTCCGCTATTTTAACGCGGCTGGGGCAGATCCGAACGGGTTGCTAGGAGAAGATCACAATCCAGAAACTCACCTGATTCCGTTGGTGTTGTTTGCTGCTTTGGGTAAGCGGGATTCGATCGCAATTTTTGGCACGGATTACGATACTCCAGACGGTACTTGCATTCGCGATTACATTCACGTTAACGATTTGGCATCGGCTCACATTTTAGGATTGGAATATTTGTTAAATGACGGCAAATCTGATTTTTTTAATTTGGGAAATGGCGGCGGGTTTTCGGTAAAACAAGTGATAGAAACGGCTCGCGAAGTGACGGGAAAAGAGATTAAAGCGGTTGAGTGCGATCGCCGTCCGGGAGATCCAGCAGCCTTAGTTGGTAGCAGCGAAAAAGCTATCAAAATTTTGGGTTGGTGTCCGGAATATCCCGAAATTAAAGATATTTTAACTCACGCTTGGCAGTGGCATCAAAAACGACACTCCGCTTAGTATTTAGGGTGCTGACGGCCAGAGAAAGTCTGGCGCGAGATACAAGGTAAGCTCGAAAGAATCGAGGGCGACAGGGAGCATCTCAGTTTTGATTTTATAGTGCGAGCGTCCCCGCTCGCGATCTATCCAAAACTCGCGAGATCTTAAGCTCGCACTGTAAAGAAATTGCTTTTTCGCAAAAGTGAGATGATCCCGGGCGACATTTCCCACGGCGTTAAGAAAATGTTTTTGGTAAGCCGGAAATGCTGTCGCTAGCTCGTTAATAAGAGCAAAAGGAAAGAGTAGACTTTAGTTGCGTAAATATTGGATTGATGGGTTAACCGCAGATTTTAAGCGGATACACACAGAGGGACGCAGATAATTCAATAGTTGAAAGCGAATTAGTGCCAGATGTCTAATGGGGAGCATCTGGGTTTTGCAAAAAGCATTTTTTTTATTATAGTGCTGTCCCCGCTCGCGAGTTGTACAATCCGCGAGGTATTACAGCACTATAAATGCAAAACACCAGATGCTCCCGCTCTAGTGGATGCTCCAAACCATATTTGATCCTATGACTTATACCAATTTCATAAAGTAGCGCTAGATATTACCCCCCCAACCCCCCCGCGAGTTCGGGGGGGCTAAGACTTCATCAGCACATCTTTAGAAAAATGGTATTACGTGCAGAAAACTCCCATCAGCGTGCTGGTGGAATTACCCAGCTTGAATTATGTATATGAAGTTTGCCCGATCGCTCCGAAAAGCAATTCTGTTATTTCTGATCTCCTGTCTGCTAGCAGTTGCAATTCCTCCCGCAGTGGCTCAAATTCAGTCACCGCCAGCAGTGCAGCTTATCCGACAAGCTCGCACTCTGTGGGAAGAAAAACGTTTTTCCGAAGCTGTACCGCTGTTGCAGCAAGCGGCTGTACAATTTGAGAAAACAGGCGAAAATCTCGATCGCGCCACAGCCTTGAGCAATTTAGCTGCAACCTACGGGCAGTTAGCACTTTGGGAACAAGCAGAACAAGCTGTGAATTCGAGTTTGTCGGTGGTACGAGCCGAGCCAAAAACTGCCGAACAGCAGCGGATTTTGGCTGAAACTCTCAACATTCAAGGACAGTTACAACTCGAACGGGGACTGACTCAAAATGCGATCGATAACTTCTACTCAAGCGCTAAAATATTCGAGCAAATCGATCGCAAAAACCAACTTTTTCAAGTTCAAATAAATCAAAGTCGGGCTTGGGAAACTCTCGGACTTTACCCAAGAGCTTGCAAAATCCTGTTAACTTCCTTGATGTTGGAAAACCAAAATTGTGCAGTTTCGACAGCAGATTTGGCAACTTTAAAAAATCAGCCTATTTCCGCCGAAAAAGTCCGGGCAGTTCATGCTTTAGGGCGGGTGCTGCGGGTTTTGGGACAACTGGAAAATTCCCAAAATTTGCTATTAGAGGCACTGACAGCAGCCCAAAAATTAGGTATCAAACAAGAAGAGGCGGCAATTTATCTCAATCTGGGAAATACGGCGCGGGCTAAAAGTAATAAACCGGGTTTGAGCGCCAGACAGCAGGCTGACTTGGAAGCCTCGGCCCTAGAATATTACGATCGCTCGGCGGCAATCACAGTCGCAACACCTCTACAAATTCAGGCGAAGTTGAACAAATTAAGTCTGTTGGTCGATCGCCAAAACTGGTCTGAGGCAGAGGTTTTGTGGCGTTCCATCGAACCTCAAACCGCTCAATTGGGGTCGAATCGTGCGGGACTTTACGCTCAAATTAACCTAGCTCAAAGCTTGATGAAATTAGCTCAATCGCCTGCAAAAACTTTGAGTTTAAGCGATATTGACAAAATGCTCGAACGCTCAGCAGCACCGGCAAACAGTTTGGGCGACAAACGCATACAAGCTTACATTCTGGCAGCTAGGGGCAAACTTTCGGAACTGCAGCAGCAGCACCAGCGGGCGGAAAGTTTGACAAATCAGGCTTTGAGTTTAGCGCCGGCCTTTGAATCTCCCGATATTACTTATCAATTATTGTGGCAACTAGGGCGGATTCGGAAAGCTCAGGGAAATAGAGAAGGGGCGATCGCTCAATATACTCAAGCTGTGAATGTATTGTCTTCTCTGCGGGGCGATTTGGTGACGGTGAATCCCGAAGTGCAATTTTCGTTTCGGGAAAGTGCCGAACCGGTTTATCGGGAATTAGTCGGACTGCTTTTGGCGGAGGAATCTCCGAGTCAAGATAAATTGAAACTGGCGCGCCAAACGGTGGAATCTTTGCAGTTGGCGGAATTGGACAACTTTTTTCGGGATGCTTGCGCTGATGCTAAACCACAGTCGATCGAGCAAATCGATCCTGCAGCGGCGGTGATTTATCCAATTATTTTGAGCGATCGTTTGGAGGTAATTTTATCAATTCCCGGCAAACCCCTGCGCCGCTACACTACCAATAAGTCTCAAGCCGAGTTAGAAACAGCCTTCAGACTAGCCAAAAATACGATCAGGCCTGCTGCGTTTCCCCGCGACAGGTTGCCCCCCGTCCAACAGGTTTACGACTGGTTAATCCGCCCCGCAGAGGCTGATTTGACTGCTAGCGGGATTAAAACTCTGGTATTTGTGCTCGACGGTTATTTGCGAAATCTGCCGATGGCGGTGCTGCACGACGGCGAAAAGTTTTTGCTAGAAAAGTATAGTATTGCTTTGGCACCGGGACTGCAATTGCTGACACCTAAACCTCTGAGCCAAGTTAAGTTAAGAGTGCTCACCGCTGCGCTCTCGGAAGCGCGTCAAGGCTTCTCGGCTTTGCCGGGGGTGAAACGAGAAATTGAACAAATTTCTGCTCAGATGCCTGCTACTGACCTGCTGAATGAAGATTTTGTCAGCGGGCGGTTGCGCGATCGAATTAAATCTTTGTCTTACCCGATCGTCCATTTGGCAACTCACGGTCAGTTTAGCTCGAATGCGGCGGATACTTTTATTGTGACTTGGGATGAGAAAGTGAATGTCAAGGAGTTCGATCGACTGCTGCGATCGCGCACTGGGGACAACCAACAGCCGATCGAGCTTTTGGTATTGAGTGCTTGCGAAACAGCTTCGGGCGACAATCGCGCGGCTTTAGGTTTGGCCGGGGTGGCAATTCGATCGGGTGCCCGCAGTACAGTCGCCACGCTTTGGCAAGTCAACGACGAATCTACTGCTATCTTTATGACTGAGTTTTACCGGCAGCTTGCTGCTTCTAAAACCAGCAAAGCTGAAGCCCTCCGCAACGCTCAATTAACCTTGCTGCAAAACCCAGAATATAAAAATCCCTATTACTGGGCACCTTTCATACTCGTGGGGAATTGGCAATAAGCTGAGGAATTTTACGATGTCATGTGTTTTGAGACTTTAGATCTCAAGGGGATGTAGAAGGGGAGCATCTCATTTTCGCAAAAAGGATATTTTTTACAGTGCGAGCGTCCCCCCGCGCGTGCTTTAAACAGCACGCGAGCGGGGACGCTCGCACTACAAATGCAAAACTGAGATGCACCCTGCAGAAGCTATGGGGACGTCAGATCGGCGATCGAGCTTTTGGTAATTTCTTAGCGCTATGCTTCAGTCAGAATTGGCAGGAAAAGCGCAAGTTGCCAAGCAGTGCAAGCGGCAGCGCAAAGACGGTTCGTTAATCGATGTCTGTATCTCAACTTTACCGCTGCGAAATCCCCAAGGCCTGATTACCGGGAGTTTGAAGATATTTTCGGCGATTTCCGCAGCCCTGGGAAGGCAGGAGGAAAAAAGGAATATCAAGGGCGAGGGCGATCGACTTGAGCCATTTTGGGCGCGTTACGTCAGCCTTCCTCACCTCACCAACAAATAAACAAGCTCGCAGCGAGCAATAATATCACTCAAATAGGTTAGTAGTGAGGACTTCAGTCCTTCTTCAATCCAACTAGCAGCGAGCAATAATATCACTCAAATAGGTTAGTAGTGAGGACTTCAGTCCTTCTTCAATCCAACTAGCAGCGA